>CAZEPH010000161.1:0-6364 GCA_964514075.1 uncultured bacterium
CCGCGCGGCCGCGAACGCCAAGCGGTCAGAGGCTGAGCCGGTAGGTCGCCTTCACGAGGAAGACGTTCCGCGGCGCCGTACCGCCCAGCCGGTCGAACGAGTCGCCCACGTCGAGCGATTCGGATGATTCGGTGTTGGATCGATCCTGGGTCCACACGAAGAAGAGTTCAGAGCCGGGCGCGTACTCCCAGCGCAGCACCGCCGTTCCACGCAGCGAGACGAGGTTGGCGTCGGGATCGGTCAGGCGAAACGACGCCGCGGGGCCCGGCCCGTCCGGATCGACCTTCCCGCTCGCGAGATCGATCGTGGACCCCTCCGTGCCGTACACGAGGAAGTCGTAGCTGTTGGCGCGCCGGAGTTCCTTGAAGTCCGTGAACGCATTCACGGAGAAGAGCGGTTGGGCGAAAAGTTGGAAGCTGACGGCGGGAGTGAACGTCCACTCGGCGCGGATCGCCGTTTGCAGTTGCGTTTGCGTGAGCGTCGCGAAGACGTAGCGTCTCCCGTAGGTCCCGGTGGCGAATCGGTCCGCGTTCGATTGCACGTACTGCGCGTCCTGCCGTGACCGCACCACGGCGGGACGAACACTCAGAAGCGATGCGGGCCACGGCCTCCAGTCGAACCCCAGGGTGGTGGAGAGAAGCCACGTGTTCTCGGCGTCACGACTGCCGTGCAGGCGAACGCTCACGACGAGTGCCTTCCGGGAATCGCTGCTGGACGCGGCATCCCCTTCCCATGAAGCAGGACGGATCACGCGTGGGCCGCCGCGCGTCTTGCGGACATCCACCGACTGCGGCTGATACTCGATCCACGCGGACGCGTCCCAGTATCCCAGTGTCTGCGCGGCCGCCGTCGTCCGGTAACCGGTCGCCGTGTGGTTCCAATCGTGGTCGCGGCTGTGGTGCGCGGTGGCCGAGACAAGCGCCGACCGTGCGACGCGCCCCGGATCGGTCCAGCGATAGCCGGCCTGCACGTGCGCGTTCACGACATCGGCTCGTGTCAGGAAGCCGATGTCGTTCGGCTCGAACCGCGGTCCGATCGCGCCGACCGCGGCGTTGAACACGACGTTCCCCCGCTCCTTGCTCACCAGAAGGCGCGCGGCCGATCCGGCGAACGCCGTCGCGGAGCTATCGACACCGGTGTGCGCGGCGTCGGGGCGTTGCAGGTAGTGTGCGCTGGATCGCTGCAGGGAGATGAGGGATGCGCTGTCCCCCGCGATGCGGCTCACCGCACCCCACCCGCTGACGACCCACGCGCGACTCTCCCCGAGGAAACTCCACGCATCGGCCCCCACGACGAGCGCGCTGGACGCGAGCTGCCGCCGCATGTCGGGGACGAGGAGTCGTCGCGATGCGAGCGTGCCGAGCAGTCCCGCGCCGCGATTCCCGTCCGCCGCATCGTTGCGCACGCGAAGCGCGCCGTAGTAGGTGAGCGGCTCCACGTCCTGATACGACGTCGCGCCGCCGGAGGAGAGGCGCGCGCGTTCCCGCTCGGTGACCGCGTGCATCGCGGCGAGGCTGATCGTCTTCCGGGGCTTGCCCGATGCCCTCACGGCCGCCAGGATCGCCGCACCGTCCGGCACGTCGCTGTACGTGGACGCGGAGACGGCGCCGTGCGGGGCGCGCCCGATGCGCCGCGAGTAGAAGAGCAGCGGATGCGTCCACCCGAACTGCGGCGCCTCGGCCGGTCCCGTGAGTCCGAACTCGTAGGAGGACGCCGCCTCCACGAAGAACGGCCGCTTCTCGGGAAAGAACGTCTCGAGATCGGTGAGGTTGACGACGGCCGGATCCACTTCCACCTGTCCGAAGTCCGGGTGGATCGCCGCGCTCAACGTCATGCGGGACCCGAGTGCACGCCGAACGTCCACGCCGCCGGTCGTCGATGTGGCGGATCCGTCGTGGAACGGATCGCTCGCGGCCGCGAGAGCGCGTTCTTGCTTGGTGGAGAGGTACGGTGACACGTCCCACCTGCCCCGCGCCGGGATGCGGCGCAGGCCGGAGAGTTCGAGGAAACGCGAGACGAAGCCGGTTTCTTTCCGCGGCGTGAAGACGAGGAAGTCGGCCTCCGCGCGTCGCGCGATCTCGCGCCGCATGTTGATCCGCCACCGTCCCGATTCGTCGTAGCGCATATCCGTGAAGGGAATGCGCATCTCCACCGACCACCCTCCGGGCGCGCGCGCGGTTCTCGCGGTCCACGCCCCATCCCACGACCTGTCATTCTGATTGTCGTTGTGTAGAAGCGCGTCCACCTGCGTTCCCGCGGCGGTCACGCGGAACATGTAGCCGTTGCGACCATCCGACAGCGGATCGAGGAAGATCGTGAATCCGTCGGAACGCGTCGGAACGTCGCGGCGCGCGGCGCGCGCGACGATGGAGTCCGGTGCGGAATCGAACAGCATCGCGCCGACGTAGAGAGCCTCGGAATCGTAGAGCAGGCGCACCTCGGTCCGCTCCGACGGTTGTCCTCCCTCCACCGGATCACGCTGAACGAAGCAGTCGACCATACGCACGGACTGCCAGGCAGATTCGTCCAGGTGACCGTCGACGCGGAGCGCCCCCGTTGCTCGTGTCACCGTCACCGCCGGCGGAGCATCCGCGAACACGAGGCCAGGAACAACCACCGCTGAAAGCAGTGCAATAAGAGCACGCGCGGCCATAAGAACCCCCCGCTTGCGCGAGACGATCGAGCGCCCATCCCGGGTTCGGCAGTGCCCTATCTCACTCGCACTCCGAGGTCGTGTCCACGGACTTCTCTCGTGGAGCGACTTTCGGATGACTAACGGCTCTCCCACGACGGCGATCAGTGATGCGGCAGTTGACCAGTCCCCCCCAAGTGCGGGATCCCGTTGGAGGTTTCGTCATGGAACTGAAGTCTGCCTCCGCTGTCGCCGTTCTGCTGATCGCCGTCCTGAACCCCTCGTCTCGTCCCGCGGCCGCGCCCTACACGATGGACTCGACCTTCACCGTCGTCCGCGTCGTGGGTGGACTCGTGAATCCCACGACCATGTCGTTCATCGGCTGGAACGAGTTCCTCGTGCTCGAGAAGAACAAGGGCACTGTGCGCTGGGTCAAGGATGGAGTGTTGAATCCGACACCGAGCCTCGACGTCGCCGTGAACTTCCGGAGCACGCGCGGCCTCCTGGGGATCGTCGCGCACCCGCAGTTCGACACGAATCACTGGGTCTATCTCTTCTACAACGGCAGCACGGATACGCTGGACACCTGGTCCCCCGACCTCACCGACGGCATTCACGTCGTCCGGTACACGTGGAACGACGGCTTATTGACGGACCCGCTGGAGATCTTCCACAAGTTCTCCCTCGACGGTCCCGGGACGACGGCCGGCGTCATGTCGTTCGGCACCGACGGCATGCTCTACGTCGCGATCGGCAGTCTGGATCATCACGGGTACATGTCGAACAAGTTGCACGATCCGCAACCGGACACGAGTGCGTGCGTGCTGCGCATGACCGACGAGGGTCTCGTCCCGCCGGACAACCCGTTCAGCGATGATCCGGGGATGGAGCTGGTGTATGCATACGGCATCCGCAATACCTTCGGACTGGCGACCGACCCCGTGACGGGATCGCTCTGGTGCACGGAGAACGGCACGTACGAGTACGACGAGATCAACCGGCTGTGGCCCGGCATGAACTCGGGCTGGGAGCGAGTTCTCGGTCCCATCGAGCGGAAGGGCACCGCGTTCTTGGATTCGCTCTGGTTCTGCACGGGAGCCACCTACGGGGATCCGGTCTTTTCGTGGTGGGATACCGTTGCACCGACGGCGATCTGCTTTCCCGTCACCGGGCGGTACGGAGCCGAGATCCCGCAGTCCGTCCTGGTCGGCGACAACAACTACGGGAACATCTATCGCTTCCCCCTCACCCCCACGCGGGATGACATCAGCCCTGCAAGCGCGGAGCTGGAGGATCGAGTCCTGGACAGTCTGGACGTTGCGGACCCGCTGTATTGGGCCAGAGGATTCAGCGTTCTGACCGACATCGAGGTTGGCCCGGACGGGTTCGTGTACGCCGTGGGCATGCGCGACAGCTCCGTGTTCCGCATCGAGTCTCCGGTCGTCTCCGCCGGCGAAGGCGCGCATGTCGCGCGCGAGCCTCTCCTCCTCAGAGCGTCCGTGTCATCGGAGAACTCCGTTCTCTTCTCGTGGCGTCAGGCCGGTCCGGCGCCTGCGACTCTCTCGGTCTACCGAGTCGACGGACGGCGCATCGGCGTCCTCACGGCGCGCGCGCAGCCATCGGGCGAATGCGAGCTTCGGTGGGACGGGCGAACGGTGCCTTCCGGAATCTACTCGTGCAGGCTGGACGTCGACGGGCGCTCCTCGACGGCACGCGTCTTTCTGGTGCGATAGGCGGTGATCTGAACGCTGGCACGCCGCGCCCGGCGACCGCACTGAGGTCGTCGGGCGGCGGGCTCGCAAACACTTGCCGGCAGACCTATCCTCTTGCAACATCCTCCTCGTTGGATGCCGCATCCAAGACCCGTAGGTAACCCTGAGACCACGGCCCCCGATACGTGGAGGTTCTCCCTCATGGACGCATACGTGCACGCCAACCTGCAGAGTGAGTTGCGCTCCCGTCGCGAGTTGCTCGACGCTGCTCTAGCGGATTCGGGTCGCTCCCCCGATCTCGTCAGATTGCTGCGTGAGGTCGACGCAGCGTTGGATCGGATCGAGACGGATCACTACGGCAATTGCGATGCGTGCCATGAGCCTCTGGAGGACGACCAGCTTCTCGCGCACCCGCTCCTCACGTGGTGTCTCTGCAATCTCACGCAGCAACAGCAAGACGCACTGCAGCGAGATCTGGATCTTGCCTCGCGCATTCAGTGGGCGCTGCTGCCTCCGACGCACTTGACCGTGGACGGATGGGAGACGGCGTATCGCTACGTGCCGGCCGGACCCGTGAGCGGCGACTACTGCGACGTCGCGCGGCGGGACAATGGGCTTTGGTTTCTGGCCGGCGACGTGATGGGCCACGGCGTGGCGGCGTCATTCCTGATGGCGCGCCTGAACGCGCTCTTTCGGACCTTGATCGAGTTCGATCTCCCCCTCCACCAGATCGTCGAGCGAACGAACCGCCTCTTTCGCGACGCGGCGAGTGAGAATCACTTCGCGACGCTCGTGGCCGGTCGCGCCGCGCCGGATGGAGTGATCGAGGTGTGCAATGCAGGCCACCCCGCACCGCTCGTCGTCTCGCGCGGTCGCGTGCGCGAGGTCGGCGGCGGCGGACTTCCGGTGGGCGTGTCGCAGGCGAATGCCTACACGACGGAGCGGGTCGTGGCCGATCCCGGGGACGTCGTCCTGCTCTACACGGACGGCCTCGTCGAGACGCGCGCTCCGTCCGGCGACATGTACGGCGTGGATCGAGTCACGCAGATCGTGGAGGGCGGGGCGGCGCTGCCGTTGCCGGCCCTCGCGGGCACGCTGCTCTCCGACGCGAACCGCTTTCGCGGGGACACGCGGCCGGAGGATGACATCACGCTGCTGTTGCTCCGGCGAGGGGCCGCGGAGTCATAGCGCGACCGCGGCGACGGTCGCACGCGTGGCCGACTGTGCGCCGCTAGAACTCGACGATCCGCACCGATGCGCGCGCGGTTGCGGCGAGATCGTCCGGAGGCGGACGAAGGTATCCCACGGGCGAACCGCACACGCGAAGCCGCTCGTCCACGACGTGGTCGACGGGTCGGTGGATGTGTCCCGCGCAGACGGTGCGTGCCTTCGCGCTTGCGCGCACCGCCGCTCCCAGCGCCCGTGAGCCGAGATACGCGCGGAAGTACGCGTGCACCGGCTCATGCGGCTCGCGTAACACCTCGTCGAACGGGAGGTGATGGCTCACGACCACGACGTCGCGCACGGCGTCGTCCCGGTCGAGAGCGGCGAGTTGCGCGCGCAGTTCCGAGACGCGCATCGCGGTCACGTCGAAATCGCTCATGCGCTCGGGCGCATCGCCGTTCACCCAGTGCGCGTAGAAACGATCCATCCAGCGGTACTTGCCGCGCATCTTCTTCGCGTATTGCTCCGGCGTGAACGGGAAGAGCGGGTGCGTGAACGAGTAGTCGTACCATCCGATAGTGCCGGCGAAGCCCACGCCGTCGATCACGCGCGGCGCGAGGCCGAGGTGCGTCACGTCCGCCTGCGCGCACGCGCGCGCGATCGCGTCGTCGTGCTTCGCGTTGGAGGTGGCGCCACGCTCTTGCGCGCTGCGGGCCACCCACACGTCGTGGTTCCCGGGAACGAACACGCACGCGGGCGCCGCGGGCCGCAGCGCATGCAAACACTCGGCGAGGCGATCGTCGCGCGCGGCCACGTCGCCGGCGATCACGAGCACGTCGGGATCGTGCGCGGCGAC
>CAZEPH010000162.1:0-6327 GCA_964514075.1 uncultured bacterium
CCTATCTTTCCGGTGGGGAGCAGCAGCGCGTCGCGCTCGCGCGCGCGCTCGTGACCCAACCCGCGCTCCTTCTCGCCGACGAGCCCACGGGCAATCTCGACGATGCGACCGGCGCGGGCATTCTCGAACTGCTGGCGTCGCTCCCCAATCGAGGCACCGCGATCCTCCTTGCGACGTACGACGCGACGATTGCGCACCGCGTGGGCGCTCGCGTCCTCCGCATGGAGCACGGCCGTTTCCTCGACGACAACCCGGTGATCGACCTGGCGGACACCTCGGGCGCGCCGCTCGGCGACCCGGGGCGCGTGCAATGAGGGCTCGCACATGCGTGTGAACATCGCCGGCTTCCTCTTCGCGGAAGGTCTGCGCGGGATGGTGCGCCACCGCGGTCTGTCCGTGGCCGCTCTCCTCTCCACGATTGCCTCGTATGTGATCCTCGCCCTGTTCCTCGTCGTCCTCGTGAACCTCCGGCACACCGTGGCGAGCGTCTCCGCGCGCAAGGAAGTGGTCGCGTTCCTGCGGGACGATGTCTCCGAGGATTCCGTGCAGGTTCTCACCGCCCGCATGCGCGCGCTGCGCGGCGTCGAGGCAACGCGCTTCGTGTCGAAGGAGCAGGCGCTCGAGGAACTGCGGAATGAGCTGGGCGAGGCGCAGTCGCTCGTCGATGCAGTGGGACAGAATCCGCTGCCGCGATCGATTCGTATCTCCCTCACGCGCGGCGCGCGGCTGGGCGACAGCATCGCGATCCTGGCCGACACGATCACAACCATGGCCGGCGTCGAGGACGTCCGCTACGGCGAAGAGTGGGTGGAGCGGCTCGACGCGCTCGTTGCGCGCGTCCGCCTCATCACGCTCGTCGTCGGTGGGATGATCGCGCTCTCCGCGTTGCTCGTGGTCATCGCGGCGACACGCTTGTCCTCGCTCGCGCGGCGCGATCTCGTCGAGATCCTGCGCATGGTGGGAGCGAGCGGCGGCTTCATTCGTGGGCCGTTCCTCGCGGAAGCGGTCGTGCTGTCCGCCTTCGCAATGGGAGTTGCGTTGCTCATCGCGTACGGGTTGGAAGCGACCGCATCGCGCTGGATTCCCGCGCTCGCGTTCCTCAACGTCCAGTGGATGCTGGCGTCGCTGGCGGCATCCGTGTTGATCGGGCTCGTCGGCGGCCTGATCGCGTTGGCGGACGTGTTGCGGCGCACGGCGCCGTCACGGTAACCGTGGTGCGCCGGCTCCTTCTCGTTCTCCTGTGCGCTCTCGTGCTGGCGCCGGTGGGCGGGCACGGCACGCCGGCCGGCGCCGCGACGAAGAAGAAGACCACAGCGACATCCAAGAAGAAGTCCCGCCGCACTCCCAAGCCCGTCCCGTCCCCGGCTCGCCCGCGATCGAAGCCGAAGCCGAAACCGAAGCCGCAGGCCCCGCGCCCCGAAGAGCTGGACGACAAGCCGCTGCCCATCACGTCACTTCCACCGAGCCCGGGCAAGGACCTCACCGCCGACGAGATCAACGAGCAGCGCGAGCAGTTGAACACGCTTCGCGCCGAGGCGCGCCGTCTGCGCGAGCAGGCCGAACGCGTGCGAGGGAAGGAACGCGGCGTCGCGCAGGACTTGAAGCGTATCGAACGCAACCTCGCCGTGACACAGCGGTACATTCGCGAACTGGAAGCGCGCGAGCGCATCGTCTCCGGACAGCGCCGGCTCACGGAAATGAACTTGAAAGACGCCATCGAACGGCGCGAAAACCAGCGCGGCACGCTCGCGTGGAGACTGCGCGAGGTGTACAAGTTTGGGCTCGACCGCCGGCTGGAGTCGCTCGTGTCGTCGCAGTCGTTCGCGCAGCTGATCGAACGGACGGATTTCTTCGCGCGCATTCTCGACTCGGATCGTGAACTCCTCGCCGACATCCACCAGCAGACGCAGCGGATCGACGCGAATCGCCGCGCGCTCGTGGCCACCGGACAGCAACTCGCGTTGATCGCCGACGAAAAAGAGCAAGAGACCAAGCGTCTCGGCTCGCTGCGCGACGAGCAAAAGGCGACGATGACCACGCTGCAGAAGGAGCGCCAGAGCTACGAATCCCGCGCGCGGCAGAACGAGCAGGCGGCGGCGCGCATTCAGTCGCTCATCGCCACGCTGGAGAAGCGGCGTCGCGAGCGCGAAGCCGCAGCACGTGCCGCGAAAGAGGCGGGCAAACCACCCGCGCCCGAGGATACGTGGCTCCTCAACGCGGAATTCGCAAAGAACAAAGGGAACCTCCCGTGGCCGGTGCGCGGCGACATCATCGGGACATTCGGGCGAAACACGAACCCGCGCTTCAACACGGTGACGATCAACAACGGCGTCGATATCAGCGCGCCCGTCGGAACGCCCGTGCAGGCCGTCGCGAAGGGACGCGTCGAGGTGAGTGAATCGCTGCCGGGTTTCGGACGCACCGTGATCCTCAACCACGGCGACGGCTACTACACGATCTACGCGAACTGCGGCTCCGTGAGCGTCGGCGTGAACGCGCAAGTGGACGCCCGGCAGACGATCGCCACCGTCGGCAATGTGGACGCGTCGCGCGGGCCGTTCCTGCACTTCGAGGTGCGCAAGGGGAAGCAAGCGCTCAACCCAACAGGCTGGTTGAGGTAGAGAGTGTCGATCCCGCGCGGCACACGCATCGGGACCTACGACGTCGTCGAGCAGGTCGACAAGGGCGGGATGGGCGTCGTCTATCGCGCGCGTGACACACGGCTGGATCGCGACGTGGCGCTCAAGATGCTCCCGCCGTCGCTGGATCGCTCGGCGACGGTGCTCGCCGATTTCGAGCGCGAAGCGAAGTTACTCGCCGCTCTCAACCACCCGCACATCGCCACGATTCACGGCCTGGAGACGACGGACACCGGCGACCGCTGCATCGTGCTGGAGTTCGTCGAAGGCGAGTCCCTCGCGCGCCGGCTCGCACGGGGGCCGCTCCCGCTGGCGGAAGCGATCGGGATCATGCGCCAAGTGGCGGACGGCTTGTCCGCCGCGCACGAACACGGCGTCATTCACCGCGACCTGAAACCGGGCAACGTCATGGTGACGCCGAGCGGATGGGTGAAGCTGCTCGACTTCGGTTTGGCGAAGCGCACGGAGCCCGACGAACGCGCGGCGGCCCTCGACGCGACGATCGACATCGCCCGCACCGTCGCGACATCCGACGACATGGTCGTCGGCACGCCGGGATATATGAGCCCCGAGCAGGTGCGCGCGCTTCCGCAGGATCAGCGCTCCGACATCTTCTCGTTCGGCTGCGTGTTGTACGAGGTCGTGACGGGCCGGCGCGCGTTCCGCGGCGACACGCTGCTCGAGATGTGCGCACAGGTGCTCCACGTCGAACCCGACTGGACCGCTCTCCCGAAGGACTTGTCCGCGCGCGTGCGGATCCTGTTGATGTCGTGCCTCACCAAGGATCCCGCCGACCGGCCTCCGAGCATGGCGTACGTGCGCGACGCCATGGCCGACGACGCCACGGCGGTGCAAGCGCGCGCGCGAGCGTCCGAACCGGTCGCCACGCCGAACAACCTGCCGCGCGCGGTCACGAGCTTCGTCGCCCGGGAGACGGAGATCGCCGAGTGCCGTCGCCTGTTCGCGCACGCTCGGCTGCTCACGCTCACCGGTGTGGGCGGATGCGGCAAGACGCGCCTCGCGGTGCGCATCGCGGAGGATCTCCTGCACGAGTCCCCCGACGGTGTCTGGTTCGTCGACCTCGCGCCGCTCGATGATGCGGAGCGCGTGCCGGTGGTCATCGCCGCCGCACTCGGCGTGCGCGAGGAGCAGGCGCGACCTCTCGTCGACACGATCATCGAGCACGTGGGCGAGAAACAGATGGTGCTGTGTCTCGACAACTGCGAACACCTCCTCGCGCAGTGCGCGGAGTTCGTGGAGCGCGCGCTGCGCGAGTGCTCCGCGTTGCGCGTGCTGGCGACGAGCCGCGAAGCGCTCGCGATCGTGGGCGAGCAAACGTACAGCGTCCCGTCGCTCGCCGTGCCGTCACGCGACGCGCCACTCACGCGCGACGCGATCGCCGCCAGCGGTGCGATGCGCCTCTTCGCGGAACGCGCCGCACTCGTGCGTCCGGGCTTCACGCTCACCGAGACGGATGCGCCCGCCGTGGCGGAGATCTGCCGGCGCCTCGACGGCATCCCGCTCGCGATCGAACTCGCCGCTGCGCGCGCGAAGATGCTCACGCCCGAGCAGATCCACACCAAGCTCGCCGATCGCTTTCGCCTGCTCACGGGCGGAAGCAAGACGACGCTCCCGCGTCACCAGACGCTGCGCGCGACCATTCAGTGGAGCTACGACCTGCTCGCGCCGGCCGAGCGCGATCTCCTGCGCGTGCTCTCCGTGTTCGCCGGTGGATGGACGCTCGAGGCCGCGACCGCCGTCTCCGCGGACGACGCCGACGAGTTCGACGTGCTGGACTTGACGACGCGTCTCCTCGACAAATCGCTCATCACCGCGCAGCACACGCCGGGGTCGGACTCGCGCTACCGCATGCTCGAGACGGTACGGCAGTACGCGCAGGAACGCGCGCTCGAGGCGGGCGAAACCGCCGCACTCCGCACACGCCACCTCGCGCACTTTCTCGCGATGGCCGAAGGCGCGTATTGGAAACTCTGGAGCGACGAGCAAGCGCTGTGGGTGCGCCGCCTCCAGCTCGAGCACGAGAATCTGCTCGATGCACTCGCGTGGTGCGACAGCGTGGACGACGGCGCGGACAAGGGCTTGCGCCTCGCCAGCTCGCTGCGTGTGTTCTGGGACATTCGCGGGCACGTGGCGATCGGCCGGCGCGAACTGCACGCGGCGCTCACGCGCGCGGGTGCGGAAACGCCGTCGCTCGCACGCGGTCGTGCACTCTATGGCGCGGGCTGGCTCGCGGTGCGCCAAGCGGAGTTCGATGCGGCGCGTACGCTTTTCGAGGACGCGCTGCGCGTCTTCCAAGACGTCGGGGACAAGCGGGGCGTGTCCGCGGCGTGGAGCGGTCTGGCCACCGTTGCGCGCAGCGTGGGGGAGCGCCCGGAGGATTTCGGCGAAGCGCGTACCCACTACGAGCGAGCGCTCTCCATTTCGCGCGAGATCAACGACACACCGAGCATCGCGGCCAGCTTGAACAACCTGGGAGACGTGGCGCTGCGACAGGGGGACTACGCGTCGGCCCGCCTCCTCTTCGAGGAAGCGGCGAAGACGTACGAAGGCGTCGGCGATCGCGAGTACCGGTCCACCGCGCTGCACAACCTGGCCGACGCGTGCATCAAGCTGGGCGATGCGGCCGCGGCGCGCGCGGCGCTCGCCACCTGCTTCGACCTCGCGTCGGAAGTGGCTGGACAGTCCTCGCTCGCCAACGCGCTCGACAGCGCCGCGCGTCTCGCGCTCGCGGATCGCGATGCGAAGCGCGCCGCATGGCTCCTCGCCGCGGCGGATGCCCACCGAAAAGCCACCGGCAGCGTACAGACGCAATCGGAGGCTGCGGAACACGAGGCCGACGTGGCGGCGGCGCGCTCGGCCGCCGGGGACGAGGGGTTCGTCGAGGCCTGGGAGTCCGGGTGGGCCGCCCCCGTCGCGGACGCCGTGGAACATGTGCGCAGGTGGCTCAAGTCCCCCTCCGCGTAGCCGAGGTTTGTGTGCTACGATTACGGGCAGCCCTTAATGCACGGAGGACACATCGATGCTTCGCAACCCCCGGCACTGCATGGCGGCCCTGACCGCGAGTGCACTCCTTTTCCTGGCGTTCCCCGTCCTTGCTGCACGCGTGGAGAGCGTCGTTCCCAACGCCGCACGCCCTGTGGATCCCGGATGCGTGGCCGGCCCGGTTCCTCAGCCCGGCAACGTCGAGAACTGGTGGCTCGAACAGGGCCGGACGTACTCGATCACGCTCGCGGACGTCATCGACTGCGCGAACTCCGGAACGGACTCCACGATCATCGTGGAGGTGGTCGGACTCGACAAGAACTCATCCGTGTTCATGATCGCGACCAAGACCGCACCCGGGCGCTACATCTTCGATTTCACCATGCCGTCCAACGGGTGCGGTTCGTACCAGGTGAAGTACTGCCTTTTCTGCATTGAGACGACGGATGGCTTCGTGGCCGGAAAGCAGGATGGATCGGGGGGTGAGTCCGATCTCTTCCCGGGCTTGTTCGGTGCGGGTTGCACGTACATCTCGCCCATCGAATGCCCGATGCCGACCGAGCCGTCTACGTGGGGCGGGATCAAGTCCGTCTATCGCTAGTCAGCACGACCGGGGGCGGCCGCCGCGAGCGGCACCCGGCGGCCGGTCGGTTTTTCGCCCCACCCAGCAAAAGGGTAAGGTATA
>CAZEPH010000163.1:0-6322 GCA_964514075.1 uncultured bacterium
CAGCGCGCTGCGCGAGCCAGCTTTCCAGCAACACCGCCGTCGTGGGCACGGTGCTGAGGAGGATTTCACGCGGGATCGCAGTTGCGCGGGCGTAGTGCTGCGCGATGGCTGCGTCCAGTATGTCCGCCTCGTCGTGGTCCGCGACGCCGATCATCTCGACGTCTTCGGAGGCCACCACCTGGCCGTCGCGTACTTTGAGGAACGTGAGGACCGCGAGGTCGTTCTCACGCGCGCAGCCGACGGCATCCACGTCGTAGTCGCCCAGAACGGCGATTTTTTGCCGCGCGAGCAGGTGCTCCATCCCGTGAATCTGATCGCGCACGAGCGCGGCATCCTCGTAGCGACGCTCGCCCGCGAGATGATCCATGCGCGTCCGCAGGCGATCCAGTACCGCTTCGCCGCGCCCGCCGAGGAACGCGACCAGGTCGTCGACGATCGCGCGATGCGCGGCGATGGTCGCGTGCCCGTCGCACGGCGCCACGCATCGTCCGATGTGATAGTTGAAGCACGCCTTGGCCGGCAGCGTCGCACACGTGCGCACGGGAAACAGCTGACGCACCGTGCGGAGCGTCTGCCGCAGCACCTTCACTTCCGTGAACGGTCCGAAGTAGCGGGCGCCGTCCTCCGCCGGACGGCGCATGATGGAGAGTCGAGGTACTTCGTCCTGCACCGACACGCGCACGTACGGGTACGACTTGTCGTCCTTGAGATTGATGTTGTAGAGGGGCTTGTGCTGCTGGATCAACGTGATCTCCAAGAGAAGGGCTTCCATCTCCGAGTCGGTCACGATGAAGTTGAGATCGTGCGCGGCGCGCACCATGGCGTGCGTCTTGGGATGCGCTGGCGCGGCGGAGAAGTACGAACGGACGCGGTGATCGAGGCGCTTCGCCTTCCCCACGTAGATCACGTCCTTGTGCGCGTCTAGGAAGAGGTACACGCCCGGCAACGCGGGCAGGAGGCGCAGCTTCTCCGCAAATCGCTCGCGGTGGGCGTCGGTCGGAGTCATAGGCGGGGGCCGACGCTAGCACGCGCGGTGCGCGTCTCACAACGCCGTTTGACAGCGGCAGAGAGCGTGCGGTATTCGGAGTGAATGAAACGACGCTTTGCGATTCCCGCCGCCCTGTTCGGGTTGTGCGCTGTCCTCGCGGGGGCCTTCGGTGCGCATGCGCTGCGCACGCGGCTCGCGCCCGACCTGCTGCAGGCATTCGAGACCGGCGCCCGCTACATGATGTATCACGCCCTCGCGCTGCTTTTCGTCTCGCGCGCGGCGATGGCGCCCGGCATCTCGCGCACGGTGCCGGTCGCCGGGTGGCTCTTCGTCGTAGGGACGGTGGTGTTCTCGGGGAGCCTCTACGTGCTGGCCTTTTCGGGCGTGCGTGTGTGGGGCGCCGTCACACCGATTGGCGGGGCCTGCCTGCTGGGGGGATGGGGCGTGCTCGCCTGGGGCGCATTCTTCGCGCAAGGCACGGCCCTCCGGCGGCTTCCCTAAGCGTCGCGGTTGACCCTGAGCCACGCTGGATGATACTGTCCCCCGACTGTATTCATTCGCAGGAGGAGCCACACACATGCCGCACCACAAGTCCGCCGAGAAACGCGTGCGCACATCTGAGAAGCGCCGCGTGCAGAATCTGGCCGTGAAGTCCAACGTTCGCAAGGTCGTGCGCGCCCTGCGCGCCAGCGACCAGCCGACGGAGCAGGACCTGACGGCGGCCTACTCCGCACTCGACAAGGCGGCGAAGAAAGGGGTCATCGCGGTCGCGCAGGCGGATCGGTTGAAGTCACGCCTCGCACACCGCGTGCACCGGCCGATGGGAACCGCGTAACGCGCGATCTCAAGCACCGAAGCAGACGGGCACGTTCCTCGCGGGGAACGTGCCCGTTGTGTTTTGGCGCCCGCGGTGTTCTACCGCGAGAGAGCGGCGACGATGTCGCCCGGCGCGGCGGTCCACGTTTCGCCGCTCGCGCGATCGCGCAGTTCCACCTGCCCGCTCTTCACCGCACGATCGCCGATCGTGATGCGCACCGGGAGTCCGACGAGATCGGCGTCCTTGAACTTCACGCCGGCGCGTTCGTCGCGATCGTCCTCGAGAACGCTCTTCCCCCCCGCCAGAAGCGCGGCGCGCACCTCCGCGGTCATCGCCTGCACGGCCGCGTCCTTCACGTTCACGGGGAGCAGGTGCACGTCGAACGGCGCGATGGGTGCGGGCCACCGAATTCCGTGGATGTCGTGGTGCTGCTCGATCGCCGCGGCGATCGTGCGCGTGACGCCGATGCCGTAGCATCCCATGATGAAAGGCCTCTCCTGCCCGCCGGCATCAAGGAACGTCGCGTCCATCTTCACGCTGTACTTCGTGCCCAGTTGGAAGATCTGGCCGACCTCAATGCCGCGCGAGAGAGTGAGCGGCGCGCCGCAGCGTGGACAGGGATCACCCGGACGGACATCCAGGACGTCGGCGAATAGGTCGACGCGGTAGTCGCGCCCCTCGCGTGCGCCGGTGTAGTGATGGTCCGCTTCGTTGGCCCCGACCACGACGCCTGTCGCGTCGCGCACGCGTTCGTCGGCAATGATGCGCACGTTCTGCAATCCCACCGGACCACTGAAGCCGACGGGGCCGCCCGTTGCACGTTGGATTGCGTCGGGCCCGGCCATCTCGACGTCCGCGCGTCCGACGACGGCTTGCACCTTCGCTTCGTTCACGTCGCGATCGCCGGGGACGAGCACGGCGTACACGGCGTCGCCGTCGTCGAAGAGGATCGTCTTGATCAACTGCGACGGATCCACATGCAGTAACCGCGCGACGTCCTCGACGCTCGTCGTGCCCGGTGTGTGGACCTTCGCCAGCACCGTGTCGCCGTTGTAGACGACGGACGGCGCGGACATCTCCGCGCGCTCGCGGTTCGCCGCGTAGCCGCACGTGCACGAGAGAATCTCCGACTCGCCCGACTCCGCGAGCACGGTGAACTCGTGGGTCACGTTGCCGCCGATCGCCCCGCCCGCGGCCTCCACGGGCAGTGCCTCGAGTCCGCACCGGGCGAAGATGCGCGTGTACGCGCCATGCATCGCCGCGTACGCCTCCTCGAGCGAGGCCTGCGTTTCGTGAAACGAGTACGCGTCCTTCATGAGGAACTCGCGCCCGCGCATCACGCCGAAGCGCGGCCGCACCTCGTCGCGAAACTTCGTTTGGATTTGATAAAGCGTGAGCGGCAGCTCGCGGTACGAGCGCACCTCACCGCGCACGAGCGACGTGATCACCTCTTCGTGCGTCGGGCCGAGCGCGTACGCGCGATTGTGCCGGTCGGTCAGGCGCATCATCTCCTTGCCGTAGACCGTCCATCGCTCCGATTCCTGCCACAGCTCGGCAGGCGACAGCACAGGCAGGAGCACCTCCAGACAGCCGATCGCGTTCAACTCCTCGCGGATGATGCTCTCGACCTTGTGCATCACGCGCACGGCGAGCGGCAGGTAGTCGAAGATACCGTGCGACACGCGGCGAATGAGTCCGGCACGCAGCATGAGGCGATGGCTCGCGAGTTCCGCGTCGTTCGGTTCTTCGCGCAGCGTGGGGAGGAAGTACCGCGACCACAGATGGTGCTCGCCGCTCATGCCGTCTCCTTGGAGGTGTCGAGGACGTCGCGCATCGTGTAGAGCCCGGGGCGTTGCGCGGCCAGCCAGGCTGCCGCGCGCAGCGCGCCGTCCACAAAGCACGCGCGGCTCTCGGCCACGTGGGTGATCTCGATCCGCTCGTGCGATCCCGCGAGGTGCACCGTGTGCACGCCAGGGATCGTCCCTGCGCGGATGGAACTCGTGGGGACGTCGGTCGGCGCACGATCCAGCGCGCGCACGAGTGCGAGGCCCGTGCCGCTCGGCGCGTCCTTCTTCAAGCGATGATGCGCTTCCACCACGTGCGCGTCGAAGTCCGCGAGCGAGCGCGCGAGTGCGGGCAAGTGCGCGAGAAGCGCGGTCACCCCGACGCTCGTGTTCGGCGCCAGGAGAACCGGCACGCGCGCGGCCGCCTCGTCCCACACGGCGGTCATCGCGTCCTCGTGTCCCGTCGTGCCCACCACGAGCGCGGCGCCATGTGACGCACACCAGCGCGCCACCTCCGCCGATGCGCCCGGCTGCGCGAACTCGACGACGACGCGCGGCGGTCGTGTGGCGGCGTCCAGCGTGCCGCTCACCCGCGGGCCGTTCGGCAACTCGGGCAGCACGTCGCCCGCGTGCGAGGGGACGTCGATCGCTCCCACGAGCGCGAAGCGGGAGTCGTGTGCGGCGGCCGACGCGATCAGACGGCCCATGCGCCCCGCCGCGCCGACGACGACGAGCGGGATCGCGCGCGGCGTTTGCTTACTCACGCGGGCGCCCCGTGCGGGAGAACCTGGGCGATGACGTCGATGATGCGCTGGTGCGTCGCGCCGCTCACGCCCACGAGCGGCAGGCGCAGATCGGCCGTGCAGAGACCGAGGTGTGCGAGCGCGTCTTTGACGGGCGCGGGATTGGACTCGAGGAACATCGCCCGCATGAGCGGGTACAGGCGCCGATGCCACGTACGCGCGGCCGCCATGTCGCCGCCCTGTGCCGCGCGTACGAGGGCCGTCATCTCGCGCGGCGCCACCTGTCCGACGACGCTCACCACGCCTTTCGCGCCGATCGCCATGAGGGGGACTGTGAGCGAATCATCGCCGGAGAGAACGGTGATGTCGCACGCCTCGATGATCGCGCTCGTTTGATCGGGAGCGCCGCTCGCCTCCTTCACGGCCGCCACACCGGGAATGCGCGCCATGCGGGCGATGGTCTCGGGCAGCGTGTTCGTGCCGGTGCGCCCGGGGACGTTGTACACGATGAGCGAAAGCGGCACCGCACGCGCGATCGCCTCCACGTGCGCGACCTGCCCATCCGGCGTGGGCTTGTTGTAATACGGCGTGACGATCATCGCGCCGTCCGCGCCCTCCTCGCGCGCCATGCGCGTGAGTTCGATGGACTGCGCGGTGTCGTTCGTGCCGGTACCCGCGACCACCCAGGCGCGGCCGCGCGCGAGGTGCACGACCTGACGCAGCACCGCGCGCCGCTCGTCGAACGTTTGCGTGGCGGCTTCGCCCGTGGACCCGAGGGCGACGATCCCGTCCACTCCCCCGTCGAGCAGGTGGGCCACCACACGCTCGATACCGGCGGCATCCACCGCTCCGCCGCGAAACGGCGTCGCCATCGCGACGGATAATCCCTCAAACACGACGCGCCTCCTCTTGCGATGCGGCGAGCCACTCGGCGCGCAGCGGGTACATGCCCTCGAACGTGGAGCGCGCTTCGCCTTCCAACGTGACGTCGCGGAACGTGTCGCTCTCACGCGTGAACGCGACGCGGAGGTCGAGGCCGCTCTCCGCGCGCAGCGTCACGGGCGACGGCAACGCGTACTCGATCGCGCCCGCCAGTGCGCTCGCCGTGAGTCCCGTTCCGCAGGCCAGCGTCTCGTCCTCCACGCCGCGCTCGTACGTACGCACGCGCAGGCCGCTCGGCGTGCGCTGCACGAAATCCACGTTCGTTCCCGCCGGTGCGAAGGCATCGTGGCGGCGGATGGCCCGCCCGGCCGTCACTACATCCACCGACTCCACGTCGGGGACGAACACGACGAAGTGCGGCACGCCCGTGTTGAGCGCGTACCCCGTGTGGTCGAGCACGCGTACCCCAGGGCGCACGTCGCGCGGCGGGAGCATGACCACGCGCATGTCCTCGCCGGCACGCTCGGCCGCGTAGGGACCGGCGATCGTTTCAAAGTGCACGCGCCCGCCGCGGCCGACGCCGCACTCGATCGCGTAGCGGCTGATGCAGCGTGCGCCGTTACCGCACATCTCCGCTTCCCCGCCGTCGGCGTTGAAGTACCGCATGCGAAAGTCCGCGGTGGCGGCGTCCGCGGCGTGATCCAGTGCGAGCACGCCGTCGGCGCCCACGCCGAAGCGCCGGTGACACACGTCGCGGACGAATGCGCGCACATCGCCGGCGAGGAGCGCTGCGCCGGCGCCGCTGCGTCCGTCGAAAACCACGAAGTCGTTGCCGGCTCCGCTCATTTTGCGAAATGCGAGTACCTGCATCACACCTCCAAGGCGATCGAGCGGGGCGATGGTAGCCGTCCCGCGCCCAAGCGGCTAGTGCGTCGCGCCCCGCACGACGAGACGAACACTGCGCCGGTCGTCGGCCCAGCCGAGACACAGAGCGAGTGGCGAGGAGCGCGGTTCATCCGGGTCGAGCGCGCCGTTGGCGTTTTCGTCGGCGAACGCCTGCAGATGCTTGGCGGCCGTGGCGTCGTCAGCGGCCAGATCCTCGAGCGGC
>CAZEPH010000164.1:0-6283 GCA_964514075.1 uncultured bacterium
TGCATCGCTGAGTGAGCGGTTCCCCGTCATCCTGGTCGACGAATTCCAGGACACGAACCGCGCGCAGTTCGAGATCGTGCGTCTCCTCGCCGGGAACGGCGAACGCCAGGTGACCGTCGTGGCCGACGACGATCAGGCGATCTATACGTTTCGCGGGGCGGAAGCGCGCAACGTGGAGGCGTTTCTCGCCGCGTTTCCGGGCGCGGTGCGCGTGTCGTTGACGGACAACTTTCGTTCTCGGCAGGACATCCTGGATGCCGCGCGGCGCGTGATCGTCCAGAACAACCCGCACCGGCTCGAGGTCACGCACGGCATCTCGAAGACACTGCGTGCGCGGCGCGCCTCGCACGCCGGCACGGCCGCCGTGCGCGCGCACCGCGCAGATTCCGTGCACGAGGAAGCGGACTGGGTTGCAGCGGAGATCGCGCGGCTCGTTGCAGGCGGCGTCTCGCGGCGCGACATCGCCGTGCTCGTCCGGGCCAACAACGACGCCGACCCATTCCTGCGGGCGATGACCATGACGGGCGTCGAGTGGCGCTTCACGGGGAACCAAGGGCTGTACGCGCACCCCGCCGTCGCGACGTTGCGGCACCTCGCACGCGTGCTCGTCGATCCGGACGACTCGCAGAGTCTCTACGCGCTCGCGTCGGGTGATCCGTACGGCGTGCCGCCGTTTGCGCTGAGCGATTGCGCGGCGACCGCTCAGCGAGAGGGCCGGGCGCTGCGCGCCGTGATGCGCGAGTGCGGCGCGGACGAGATCACACGCGTCCTCGGCGATGTGGAGAGCCTGCGCGCACGCGTTCCGTCGACCCCTGTGGGGCACGTGTTCTATGCGTTCCTTCAGGAGACGGGATGGCTCGCGCGGCTCGTGCGGCGCGCGCACGCGGAGGACGATGCGGCACTGCAGAACATTGCACGCTTCTTCGACGAGGTGCGCCGCTTCAGTGCGATCGCGCGGGTGGATCGCCTGCCGTTCTTCGACGAGCACCTGCGCTCGTTGCTCGCGGCGGGCGACGATCCACCCGTGGCGGAACCGGAACGCGACGCGGACGCCGTGCAGGTGCTCACCGTGCATCAAGCGAAGGGGCTCGAGTTCGCGTGCGTGTTCCTCGTGGGCCTCGCGCAGCACCGCTTTCCGGCACAGGCGCGCGGCGAGCCCATGCCGTTTCCCCCCGAACTCGTCCGCGCGGGCGTCGCCGTGCGCGATGCGCGTCTCGCGGAGGAGCGCCGCCTCTTCTACGTGGCGATGACGCGCGCCCGCGACCTTCTCGTGATGACCAGCGCGTCCGACTACGGAACGAAGCGCAGGTGGAAGATGAGCCAATTCATCGCCGAAGCGCTCGACATGCCCGCTCCTCCGCCGGCGTCGCGCGCGCGTCCCGAGGTGGCGATCGCACGTCTCGGCGCCACGCCCGTCGCACCGGCCTCCGCGGCCGTCGTCGCGCACGGCCGGTTCACGCTCAGTCTCACGCAGATCGACGACTACCTCACGTGCCCGGCGCGGTATCGCTTCGCCCACGTTCTGCGCGTGCCCATGCGCCGGCATCACACCATGGTGTATGGGCACGCCGTGCGCTCGGCGGTGCGCGCGTTTCTCACGCGGCGCGTCGCCGGCGGCACGCTCACAGAAGACGACATGGTCGATGCGTATCGCCTCGCGTGGCGGAGTGAAGGATTCCTCACGCGCGTGCACGAGGAGCAGAGGCTCGCGGAAGGTGAGGCCGCGGTGCGCGCATTCCACGCGCGGGAGTCCGCGCCGGGCGTCATGCGCCCGGCCGCCGTCGCGGAGTCGTTCAGCGTCGCGCTCGACGGCGTTCGGCTCGCGGGCGCCTGGGAGCGCATCGACGAGTCTGCCGGAGGGGCGATCGTCATCAGCTCGTATCGATCCTCCTCTGTGCGTGACCTCGGGACGGCCGTGGAAAAGACGCGCGCACACAAGGTCTTGTCGATGGGCGCTCTCGCCTGGCGTGAGCGACACGGGCGGGCTCCGGACACCATCGCGCTACACTTCGTCGGGAACGGCATGACGGGAGTCGCCGCCGCCGACGAGAACTACCTGCACCGTGCTCGTGGATTCGTCGCGCAGGCGGAGCGCGGTGTGCGCCTCGCTGCGTTCGGCGCGACGCCGGACGCCGAGGTGTGTCGCCGGTGCGCGTTCTCGTCCATCTGTTCGGAGCGTGCCGCAGAAGCGTAAGTCGTCGTTCTCCCCAAGATACCCGTCTCCGGCTGCGTCTCTCTGCGTGGACCCACAGTGTCCACGACCTCGGATCGAGAGCAGACGAGATGATGCTGCCGCAGGAGTTCACCGTCGGACCGGTGCGATTGCATGCCATGGGAATCGCATGGTGCGCCGGTTTCGTGCTCGCCTATTGGATCTCGCGCCGTGCGTGCGATCGCACAGGTGCATCCCGCACGACAGTGGCTCACGCGTTCGTGGCGCTCGCGCTGGGGGCCGTGCTGGGCGCGCGGCTGTACTACGTGGTCACGCACCTCGACGCATTTCGCGGACACGCTCTTTCCGCGCTGACCGCTTCCAGCGGGACGAGTTCGCTCGGCGGAGTTCTCGGTGCGCTGACGGTGTGTCTCATCGTCCTTCGGCCGTCCCGACCTTCCAGTGCCGCGACACTCGACGCCGTGGCCCCCGGGTGGGCCGTCATGGCCGTCTGCGGCCGACTGGGGTGTCTGGCGGAAGGGTGCTGCTTCGGCCTCCGCACGCACCATTCGTGGGGCGTCCGCTTTGGTGAAGGCACACCGGCCTACGCGGCATTCGGCTCGCATGCGTTGATTCCCACGCAACTCATGGAAGCTGCCGCAGCGGCCGGCATGGGATGTCTTGCGTACGGCCTCCTCCGCCGCATGCGACCCGGCGTGGTGTTCGGACTCACCGTGATCGTCTACGGCGTCACGCGCGCGCTCGTCGGTCTGTGGCGCTTTCACGATCCCGCCGAGCCAGTGCTCTCCGCCGGCCCGACGTCCGTGCCGTTCGCGACGGGAGCGTCACTCGCGATCGTGCTCGTCGGCGTGACGTGGACGGCACTCGCTTCGCGGCCGCCACGTGCTGCCTCGGCCGTCGTTCCGCCCTCGCGGCTCGCATCTTCGACGCACGGTCGAAGGATACTTCTCACACAACGAAGGAGGATGTCCCCATGAAACGCCAGGTGATCGACCGGCTCCTACTCTGCCTCACAGCAGCCTTTCTTCTGGTGTTCGGCACGGCGTGTTCAAACGAGAATGAAATCAAGGCGCAGGTTTCGAAGACCGCACCGTCGGGACTGGCGAAGGTGAAGTACCGCGTGGCATCCGGGAAGATCAAAGGCACGTTCAACGAAGACGGCCAGAAAGTCTGCCTGGAGTGCAAAATCACGGTGAAGGGCGAATTGGACGGACAGCCCTACAGCCAGGACTTCAACGTGACCTTGTGCGCCACGGGCAGCAAAGGCGGCACGTACGACTTGGACTGCACCGATCCACTCCTCGTGCAGGTGCCGAACGACGTGACGGGCGTGAAGTGCTCGCTCGTGGGTGGACACCTGGGGACGTTCGCAAAGGTGCAAACAGGGATTCAGTCGCTCAAGATCGACAACGCGCGAACGCTGTACGCAGAGCCCGGGACGCAGTTCGTTCTCGTGGAGGCGCCGGCGTCCGGCCTGCGTGACGGAATCTACGATGCGACGTTGAGTTTCAACATGGCCAACAGCCGTCCGATCGACATCAAGGCGATGGTCGTGGGCAAGGCGATCGTGAACGGGGTGACCTACTACCCGCCGATGGCTCCGCCCGTGGACAACATGTCGCAGGTTCCGACGCTCCACATCCCACAGTCGGACGTCCTGACGAATCTGCCGTTGCCGCTCGATGGACTGCCGACCTCGGCCAGCTACGATATCCAAGGCTAGAAGAGCAGAGCCGGGGAGCGCGATCTCGCTCCCCGGCTCTCTGTCCGATCCGGCAGCGCGCTACGCGCAAATCACCATGCACGCGACGAAGAACACCGCCGTGAGTATGAACCCACTCCAGACCGATCCATTGATCGAGTCGAGAGGCTTCTTCGTGGGGCCTTGTGTGCCGACGAGCGCGTTCGCCTCCAGCAACGCGATCAGGACGAGCGTGACGAGGAACACGGTGTACATCGTCGAGCGCGTGCAGTTCGCGACGATCTGCGGGTAGTGCGACGCCGCACCCATGAAGAACAGCATCGGAACGGACAACACGAAGTTGGTTCGCGACGTGAGCCCCGCGCGCCGAGCACACCCCGCCGCCTGCGGGAGCGCCTGCCCGCCGCCCGCGATTTGCGTGGCGGACGCGATCACCGTCTTCTGATTCGGCCAGATCACGAACCACACGTTGAACCACATCATGAGACCGAGCAGCATGCCCACCGTGATGAGCAGCGCGTACGCGCCGGTGAACGTGCCCATCGACGACCGCATGCCGATGATGCCGAGGCCGCTCAGAATGGTGATCATCGCGCCCCAGCGGAACCACCACAGCGCGCGTGGCAGGAGTTTCACTTGCGCTCCGACGCGAACCGGCGCTTCCGTCTCCGCAAAGAACGGCGTCTGCACGAGGTTGAAGTAGTAGAGCAGACCGATCCACGTAATGCCCGCGAGGAAGTGCAACCAGCGAAACAGGAACATCCAGCCGTCTGAGGTCGAGAAGAGTTCCACAGCGTCCTCCGTTCCCTGAGGCGGTGGCGCGCGGTCTCCGAGGACCGGCGCGCAGCGACGCCTCTATCGAGCCAATGAGAGTGGAGCGCAGCGTATGCACGGGGGGGAGGGGTGTCAATGCGCGGGGCGTTGCCCGTCGCGGCAGCCTGACCGCTCGCAACGCCTCTCTCCACGCGAGTGACTCACGCGAACGCCGCAATCCATCCCGTGATGAGCACAACCCCCGCCACGTCGAGCAGCACGCCGTAGCGAACCATCTCCGCGATGCGCACGCGTCCCGTCGCGTAGACGAGCGCGTTGGGCGGCGTGGACACGGGCAGCATGAAGCCGAACGAGCACGCGAGCGTCGCGGCCATCGCGGGCTTCACCGGGTCGACGCCCGCGGCCTGTGCGATGGCGAGCACGATCGGCACGACGAGACTCGCCGAGGCGGTGTTGCTCGTCACCTCGCTGATCAGCACCCCGATCAGCGCCGCTGCGGCGATCACGCCGAGATCGCCCGAGAGCGGCATCGACTGGTACACCGCGCTGCCGATCGCGCGCGCCAGTCCGCTCTCGAACATCATGCCGCCGAGCGAGAGCCCGCTGCCGAAGAGGAGCAGCGTCGACCAATCCATGCGCGTGAACGCACCCGCATCGAGAATCCGCTCGCGCCCGCGCCCGCTGGGGAGCAGGAACAACAACACGGCGCCGATCACAGGCACCGATGTTTCGGGTACGCGCGCGCTCCACTCGCGCAACCACGCGGCGTTCTTGAGGACGGTCGCCTGCAGCAAGCCGGGCCCGATCCACAGCGCGATGATGAGCGCGGCGAGCGGGACGATGGTGCGTTCGGCGAGCGACCAGCGTTGCGGCGGCGCGACCGGCTCGGGCGCTGCGGCGGTGTGCGTGTGCGCGTACACGCGTCCGTGTCCGATCAGGAGGAAGTAGCCCGCGATGAGCGCCGTCATGAGCACGGCGAGCGGCGCACACACCGCGCACCACCGCGCGAAGTTCACGTGCACGCCCGCGGACTCCTGCAGAAGCCGCAGCCCGATGAGATTCGGCGCAGTGCCCACGGGCGTCGCAATGCCGCCGATCGACGGCGCGTACGCCGCGAGCAACAGCACGCCGACGAAGAGCGAACGCGGTAGCCGTTTCTCCGCGGTGAGCGCGAGCGGGAGGATCAGGGCGGTCGTCGCGGTGTTGTTCACCCACGCGGAGATGCCACAGCCCACAGCCGCGACCGCCCACACGAGGCGAGACGGGTGCGCGCGGACCGCGCGAGACTGCAACACCGCGTGCGCGAGGCGCCGGTCGAGTCCGTGCTCGAAGACGGCGGTCGTGAACAGAAACGTGCCGAGAAACAAGAACACAATGGGATCGCCGAAGCCGGCGAACGCGGCCTTCGGTTCGGCAATGCGCAGAGCGATGCCGAGCAACGGGATGATGAGCGCAGTCACCGCGACGGGCACGGCTTCGGTCATCCACAAGCCAGCGGCGGCGACGAGCACGACGAGGGTGCGGTGCGCACTCGGGTCCAGTCCCGGGATGTGCACCACGCCGGCGATCGTTGCGGCGAGCGCAAGGAAAACGGGGAGCGGCGCCAGTGCGGCGAACGCGTCGATCACCGCGGC
>CAZEPH010000165.1:0-6221 GCA_964514075.1 uncultured bacterium
CCCACGGACAACCGTCTTCGCCGAGCAGACGGCGGGCAATGGCCACGACCTCCGAGTGTGCATATGCTGTGTGTTCCGGCGTCTCCCGGTTCATGCTGTCCTCCTGTGCACGCACGCTAGGACCCGTGCGGAGGGGCGTCAACCGCGCGTTCGTTGACAGCCTCCCCGCACTTTGTTACCACACGTCAACGCGCGTCCCGCCCGGGACCGCCGCGCAGTCCTGAGGGAGACGACGAGTGACGCAGGCGTCCGCCGCACGGTGCACCATCGTCGACCTGCGCATCCACACCACAGCATCTCGCCCCGTACCTGTCTCGCACCGCGCCGGGGATGCGCTCCGCAGTTCGCCGCGCTCGACGATCGACCCGCTCGAGGTCCCCGACCTCCTCCGACTCTCCGGCGTCGACATCGCGGCGATCACCGACCGCGATACCATCGACGGCGCCATGCGCGTGGCGGACGATCCGCGCATCCTCGTCGGCGAAGACGTGTCGACGTGGCACCCCGTGCTGGGCCGCGCGCTCACCGTAACGGTTCTGGGCGTGACGCGCACCGATCACGCGATGATGCACCGCGTGCGCGGGGACGTGCGCGATCTCGTCGACTACATCCGCGGGCGCGATCTCGTGCACTTTCTCGCCTCCCCGCTCCGGTCGGACGGCGAGCCGCTCCGCGCTCGCGAGGTCCACGAACTCCTCACGCTGGTGCCGCTGTGGGAAACGCTGTCGGGTTCCGCGCCGCATGAGGAGAACGCTCTGGCCGCGCGGTTGGCCTCCGGCGTGGGTGCGTCCGATGCGTGCTCTCCCACCGAGATCGGACGCGCCGTCACGCGCGTCCCCGAGGCGCGGACGCGGGAGGACGTGCTCGCGCATCTGCGCGCCGGCCGCGGCGAACCGGTGGGACGGAGCGCGACCATGCGGTCCGCGGCGGAGCGGTCGTACGCGCACGTGCGCGCACTCCTGCGCGCGTCGGGCGGCGATCCGCGCCGCTCGTGGTTCACCACGGCGCGCGAGATCGTGCAATGGATGCTGCGCACGCAGCGCGATACGGAGCTGCGCGGACGCGTGGAGCGCGCGCTCCTCACGCTCGGTGCGAATCGTCTGCTCGCGCGCCCCGTGCCGGCGCTCGTCGCTCTCGCCACGCGGCGCGGAATGCGCCGGCTCGATCCGTGGCGCGCCCTTACGTCGCTCGAGTCTGCGTGCCGCACGCCGCAGCGCTTCGCGTCCACCGCGTACGGCACGATGCTGCGCGCGCGGACGGCGGCTGTCGCACACGGCAACCGGCTGAACGCCGCGCGCCGCGTGATCACGACCGCTCTCGCGTACGCGACGTTCGAACTGCCCGCGGCGGCGGCCGCGCATGCGCTCGCCGTGCGCCGCCGCCGCGCGCACCTGCTGGCGGACGCGCTCACGCACGACCCCCGCGCGCGCACGCGCCGCCGGCCGCGCGTCGCGATTCTCGTGGACGCGCTCGATCACCTGAACGGCGTCACGACGACGTATCGGTCGCTGCGTCCGGCGTTTGCGGACAGCGGGCTCGACGCGACGATCATCGCTTGCCACGCACATCCCACGGCCGTCCAGACGGAGGCCGTGGTGTTGCCGCCAATGCTCGAAATCCCCGCGCCGTACTACGCGGACTTCGTGGGGCGTTTCCCCGCGCTCGCGGACCTACTCGACGTGCTCGACGAGCTGCGCATCGACGTCGTGCACGTGGCGACGCCGGGTCCGCTCGGATTCTGCGGCATCCTCGCCGCGCGGCTCCTGGACCTGCCGCACGTGAGTTGCTACCACACGGAGGTGCCCGAGTACGCGTCCCTGCTCTCGAACGGCCGGCTCAAGGAAGGACTCATGTGGCGCGTCGTGCGCGTGTTCTACGGGCAGGCGCAACGCGTGCTCGCGCCGTCGCACGCCACGCTCGCGCAACTCGCGGCGCATGGACTCGATGGACACCGTCTCGCGCTTTTCCCGAAGGGTGTGAACGCGCGACGGTTCGCGCCGGAGAAACGCCGCGCGGACTTCTGGACGCGGCGCGGTCTCACCGCGCGCATCGTGTTACTGTTCGTCGGTCGCATCTCCGTGGAGAAGGGACTCGACACGCTGTTCGCCGCCTTCGACGAGGTGCGAGCCGCACATCCGGACGTGGGCCTCGCGTGCGTCGGCGAGGGGCCGATGGCCGCGGCGTGCTCGGAGCGCTACGCATCCGACTCCGTCCTGTTCACCGGACGCCTCGACGGCGAAGAACTCGCCGAAGCGTTCGCGTCCGCCGACGTGTTCGTGTTCCCGAGCATCACGGATACGTTCGGGCTCGTGGTGCTCGAAGCGTTGTCGTCCGGCATTCCGGCGATCGTGACCGATGCCGGCGGGCCGCGCGAGATCGTGCGGCACGATGAGACGGGTCTCGTGGTGCGCGGCGGACACGGACCGTCGCTGGCGCGCGGCATCCTCCGCTTCGTCGAGACGCCGGGGCTCGCCCGCGAAATGGGCCGTGCGGCGCGCGCCTACGCGGCGACATACGACTGGAGCGTCGCGGCGCGGCGCCTCGAGGACGTGTACGTGCAACTCGCCGAGGAGCGGCTGACCTCTCCGTTGGATGTGGCGCCGTCGCGCGAGGCCGTCGCCGCCGCACCCGCGCACTCCACCCTCGCATGACAGCGCACGGCGTGACGTTCCCCACGTGGGTCGACGTGGATCTGGACGCGCTCGAACACAACATCGGGGAGGTACGGCGCCGCGTCGGCGCGGAGCGGCGCCTCCTGCTCGTCGTGAAGGCGGACGCCTACGGCCATGGCGCGCCCGAAGTGAGCCGCACCGCCGTGTCCGCCGGCGTCGACGCGCTGGGCGTCGCGACGCTGCACGAAGGGATCGAGTTGCGCCGGGCCGGTCTCGTCGCGCCCATCATCATTCTGAGCCCCACGCTTCCGACGGAGATCGACGACATCCTTGCGTACGACTTGCGCCCGGCCGTGTCGACGGAGGAGTACGTGCGCGCGTTCTCCTCCCGCGCGGCCGCGTTGAGTCGGACCGGGGTCGTCCACGTCGAGGTCGATACGGGCATGGGTCGATCCGGATGTGATGAAACGGAGGCGCTCGCGCTGCTCCGCACGGCCGCTGCGCTCCCGGGCGTGTGCCTGGAAGGTGCGTTCACGCACTTTCCCGACGCCGCGCCCGGTCACACCGACTTCGCCGACGATCAACTGCGCCGCTTTCGCGCGATCATCGACGCCGCGCGCGCGAGTGGCGTCGACGTGCCGATGACCCACGCCGCGAACACCGCGGGCCTGCTCTCCGTGCACGACGCGTATCTCGACATGGTGCGTCCGGGCCTCGTGCTCTACGGCCACACGCACACGGGGACCGGCGTGGCCGAAAACGTCCGGCCCGTCATGGCCTTCAAGTCGCGCGTCGTGCTCGTGCGCCATCTCCCCGCGGGACGGACGATCTCGTACGATCGCACGTACACGACGCCGCACGCGTCGACCATCGCCGTGATTCCCGCCGGCTACGGTCACGGAATGTCCACGAAGCTCTCGAATCGTGGCGACGTGCTCGTCCATGGCCGGCGCGCGCGCATCGTCGGCCGCGTGACCATGGACGTGACGATGATCGACGTGACGGAGATCGACGACGTTCGCGTCGGCGACGAGGTCGTGCTGTTCGGCGAGCAAGGGGAGGCGCGCATCACGCTGGAGGAAGTGGCGCTCGCCTCCGACACGCTCTCGTACGACGTGCTGATCTCCATCGGTAAGCGCGTGCCGCGCGTGTTCTACCGCAATCACGTTCCGACAAAGGCGACGACGCTGGTGGGGGATCTCCCCAGCGCACATCAGAGCTGAAGGGGGAGACATGCGCATCGTCGTGTTCGTGATGGACGGCGTGGGGGCGGGCGAGCTTCCGGACGCCGCCGACTACGGCGACGTCGGAAGCAATACGCTCGGCAACCTCGCGCGGCGCGTCGGCACGCTCGATCTGCCCACGCTCGCGCGCCTCGGCATCGGCCGGATCACCGAAATGCCCGGCCTGATCGACGCGCCCGAGGACGCGCTCATCGGATCGTGGGGCCGGTTACGCGAGCAATCGCCAGGGAAGGACTCGGTGACGGGGCACTGGGAGCTCTCCGGACTGATTCTCGAACACGCCTTCCCGACGTATCCGAACGGATTTCCCCCCGACGTGATGGAGCGCTTCTCCCGAGCGATCGGCCGCGGAGCGATCGGCAACGTGGCGGCGAGCGGTACGGAAATCATCCAGCAGCTGGGCGACGAGCACGTGCGCACCGGATCGCCGATCGTCTACACGAGCGCGGACTCCGTCTTCCAGATCGCCATGCACGAAGAGGTGATCCCGCTCGCGGAGCAGTACCGCATCTGCGAGGTCGCGCGCGAGCAGTTGGACGGCGTGCACGCCGTGGGGCGTGTGATCGCGCGCCCCTTCGTCGGCACCAGCGGAGCGTACGCGCGCGATGTGGACGCGCGGCGCGACTACTCCATTCCGCCGCTCGGCCGCACGATTCTGGACGTGCTCGTGGACAGCGGCATCGAGGTGTGGGCCATCGGGAAGATCGACGACCTCTTCGCCCACCGCGGTCTCACGCGCAGCTTCCACTGCGAGTCGAACGCCGCCGCCCTCGCCTTCACGCGCGAGATGCTCCCGCAATTCGCGCACGGTCTGATGTTCGTGAACCTGGTGGACTTCGATACGTTGTGGGGACATCGCAACGACCCCGCGGGATTCGCTCGCGCGCTCACCGACTTCGACGCGGCGCTCCCGTCGATTCTGGACATGCTCCGGACCGGCGACATCGCGATGATCACGGGGGACCATGGCAACGATCCCACGGACGTGTCGACCGATCACACGCGCGAGTATGTGCCGCTGCTCGCGTACACGCCCGGCGGGGCCGCGCGCGCGCTGGGGGACCGCGACACCTTCGCGGACTTGGCCGCCACCATCGCCGACGCGTTCGGTGTGCGCGGAACCGGAGCGGGCACCAGCTTCCTCGCGGCGCTCCGGTAGACGCCGCGCGCATTGATGCGCCCTCGCGCGTTTGCTATCGTCCGCCGCTCGACACGAGACGACCCACCTGAGACCCGGGGAACGAAGATGGCCAAGCCGTCCAAGAACAGCCTGCTCACGCACGGCGAGTGCATGACGCTCATTCGCAACGCCCGCCGTGCGACGAAGCTCGCGTACGCCCCCTACTCCCGCTACCGCGTCGGGGCCGCTCTGCTCTCGCGCGACGGTCGCATTTGGACGGGCGCGAACATCGAGAACGGCGCGTATCCCCTGTCGATGTGCGCGGAGCGCACGGCGCTCGCCCGCGCGATCATGGACGGCGCAGGTGACGGGTCGTCCACCTTCACCGGGATCGCGATCTCTACGGACGGCAAGGCGACGCCGTGGCCCTGCGGCGCGTGTCGCCAGGTCCTCGCGGAGCTTGCACCCAAAGCACAGGTCATCGTGGACTTGGGCGGCGGAGAGTACGCGGACGTCTACCAGTCCGACCTGCTCCCGAAGCCGTTCACCCTTCCGGTTCGGCAACGCGCCACGTCACGGCGCAAGTGAGGATGCGGTGGAACGCGACGATCTGATCGAGAGCATCACCGCCGAGGTGCTGCGTCGTTTGCAGGAGGACGGCGCGGCGCCGTCCGCTCCCGGACCGACGCTCTCCGCCGGCGGACGCGTTCCGCTGCAGCTGCACGAGCCGGACACGATCCACTCCGCCGCGCCGCCCGCGGCGTTGCGGCCCGCGTCCACGACGCACACGCCCGGCCCCGTCGTGGACCTCGGCGCGCTCGATATGTGCCTGCCGTGTTCGGGATGCGGCGGGTGTACCGCGCGCCGGCCCAAGACCGTGCGCGAGATGTTCGCCTCCGGGGCGGCGCGTATTTCCTCGAGCGCCGGATGGACGCCCGCCGACGTCGATCTCGCCGGGCTCATCGATCACACCGTGCTCAAGCCGGAGGCCGCGCGCGCGGAGGTCGAGCAGTTGTGTGCGGAGGCGGTGCAGCACGGATTCGCGGCGGTCTGCGTCAATCCCACGTGGGTGCGTCTGTGCGCGGAGAAAGTGCGCGGCTCGCGCGTCGCCGTGTGCACGGTCGTCGGCTTTCCTCTCGGGGCGGCGCTGCCCGAGGTGAAAGCCTACGAAGCCACACGTGCGATTCGCCACGGCGCGACGGAGATCGACATTGACCGCAACGCCCAAATCATCACCTTGAAAGG
>CAZEPH010000166.1:0-6206 GCA_964514075.1 uncultured bacterium
ATCCAGGTCACGCCCCGCATCGGCGAGGTCCGGCATCTGCGAGCCCGGATCGAGCCGCATCAGATTGTGATCCAGCTGGTCGCCTGTGTAGATGTCCACGCCCTCGTGACCCGCGTCGCGCAGGGCATCGTGCAAGCGCACCGCGCCCGTACCCGGAATCTCCCAGTCCATTCCACCGCCGATAAGCAGCATGGGACAGGGGAGGCTGCGAAACGCATCGGCCGGGTTCTGGGCGAGGAGTTCGCGCATCGCCGGCAGGTACACGCGTTCGCGACCGAGTTGCGCCCACAGCTCGGTCGTTTCGAGGCGTTCGCGGAAGCGCATGACTTCTTCGCGGGCGCGGTCCGCTTCATCCGGCGTGTACGGCGTCATGCGAATGCGATCCTGGAACACGCTGTCGATCGCGACGCCGATCGGCCCGACGCACACGAGGCCGGCGATCGCCGCCTTGTCGGCCGCCACGCGCGCGGCGGCGTGTCCCGCCACGTCGAACGCGATCACGCCGACGCGCGTCTTGTCGACGCCCTTCTGCTTGCTCAGCACCTTCAACGCCGCACGCATTTCGCCGGCACGATCCGCGAGACGCAGCGTGTCGCCGCTCCCCCCTGTGCGCCCCGCGCCGCGTGCGTCGTAGCGCATCACCACGAATCCGGCGCGGGTCAGTTGGGCGGCCACGCGCGCGTAGGCGTTCGGTTGAATGGGCGAGCCCTGGATCGACCCGTCGCGGTTCCGCGCGCCGAAGCCCGGAGCGATCAATATGGCTGGACGCGATCCGCGGGCGTCCTCCTGTTCGACGACAGCTTCGTATGTTGTTCCGCCGCTTGCGAAGGTCGTGTTCACGGCCTGCACCAGCGCGGCGGCGGGATCACTCCACGGCCGGCCTGCGTAGTCGCGCAGGCGCGACTCGACGCTCATGAGCGGCCACGCCACGCGTGCGATGCGCAGCGAGTCGTCCAGCCACACGTTGATCGCGTGCACGCCGAACCGCACGAACAACAGCCGCGTCGCGAAGACGCCGTTCGCCGTGCGCAGCGCCACCTCGCCGCGATCCACGACGACGGTGGGGATCGTCTGGCCGATCGATGGGACGAACGCCGTCATGAGTTGCCGGCCGCCCGTCGCAAAGTCGTAGCGCGCCACGACGCCGTACAGCGGCCCCACCATCAAGTTGTCCAGGATGATCCCCGTCGCGGGATCGAAATCGTCGACGGTGTTGTGTGGCGTCACGTCGCCCTGTTCGCTGATCGACGCGCTCTGCCCTTCCTCCGCGATCTGCGTCCCGGAGATGACCACGTTCGCTTCCTCGACGACGCCCTGATTCAGCGCGAGGTAGTGGTAGCGGAGCGGGCGTCCGGTCGCGCGATCCAGACCGAGTGCGGGCTTGGACTTGACATAGTCCGGATTCGGCACGCCGCTCGAGTCGCCCGGCGCGTGGTACTCCACGTCCGACGCAATCCACAGGGTGTCGTTCGCACCGTCCGAGAGGTGTGCGGTCTCCCCGCCGATCGACTGTCCGGCGCGGAACACGTCGTATCGATAGTCCCCGCGCGGCAGCGCGGCGCACGCACAGGACGCGGCGGCGAGTGCGCACGCGATCAGACCGGCGGCGCGCGACACGCGCTGCCGCCGGTTAGAACGAGACGGTTCCGGCATCACGCACTCCAAAGACCAAGGACGCATTCGGGAGAATCTGTAGCAGGGCGTCGCGCTTGCAACGCAACCACGCGGGCGCGTCGTCTTCGGTGATCGCGCGGAATCCGAGGGTTTCGAAGAAGCGAATGTCCATCCGACGCGTCACGATGTGGATCGGTTCGCGCCGCCGCTCGAGAATCCGGCGCACGAGGAACTGCCCGATCCCCTGGGCGCGGAGTTGCGCGGATACCACGAGATCTGCGAGTTCCGCACCGTCTTCCACCGTGCGGACACGACCGCACCCTAGAATGCGGCCGTCGCGTTCGTGCACGGCGACGATGAACTCGTCGGCGCGGAGGTCGTCGGCGGGGAGCTTCTCCGCCTCGATCAACGTGCGCAAGGCGGGCACATCGTCCGCCTGCCCTTGACGAAAGAAGATGTACTGGACCACGTCGGACCCTCTCGGACCTGGGGAAGTAGCCAGCGTAGGAGGCCGCCGCGAACGTGTCAACGCGGCCCGCCCCGCCCGTCACGCGCCGTGTACGTCCAACCACGCGAGTAGCTCCCGTATGCTCCCGACCGCCAGAGCCAGGCTCGTATCCGCAGCGCCGTAGTACAGGTTGATCGCGTCGCCGTCCGCACCGATCGTGTATCCGCAGGGAAACGCGACGTTCCCCACGTCGCCGTGACGTTCGTAGGGAGTCTCGGGCCCGAACACCCACGAGTCCCCGCGCAGAAGGCATCGTTCCGGCTCCTCCTCCGCGAAAAGCGCGAGGCCCAGGCGGTACAAGCCGCCCGCCGCCGTCTGACGAACGCCGTGATAGATCATCAGCCAGCCCCGATCCGTTTCGATCAGCGGCGGCGAGAGGCCGACCTTGTTCGCGTCCCACCAGCCGCCGCGCCGCGCCTGCAGGACCATGCGATGCCCGCCCCAGTTACGCAAATCCGGGGAGAAGGACATCCACACGTGTGCTCCGGAGTCCGCCATGGGGCGATGCAGGAGAGCGAATCGCCCGTCGATCCGCCGCGGCAGGAGCGCGGCATCCTTGTCATCGGGTTGCATGATCTGCCCGCAGCGCTCGAACGTGCGGAAGTCCTCGGTCAGCGCCAGCGCCACGCTCGGCCCGCCCTTGCCGAACGCGGTGTAGGCGATCGCGTACTTCTTCATCTCAGCGATGTACGTGATGCGGGGATCTTCGATGCCCCACAGTTCCTCGGGGTAGTTCACCGGATCGGCGCGGAGTGTGGGTTCCGCGTCCACGATCCACCCGTCCACGCCGTTGGCGGAACGCGCGGCGCAGAGGTGCGAGAGCCCCGTGCGATCTTCCACGCGGCACAGCAACAGGGTCGTGCCGTCGGCCAGCCGCGTGGCGCCGGCGTTGAAGACGGTGTGAACGGGGTACGGCCAATCGGCCGCGGTGAGAATCGGGTTTCCTTCGCATCGGCGAAACAAGACCTCGTAGCCACGCTTCTCTTTCACGCCAGGATCCCCATAGGTGCCGGACTCGGAACGATGACGCGATCGGCGACACGCATGTCGCAGAGAGCGAGGAGGAACGAGACCGTCGATTCCGCGCCCTGATTCTCGTTGGGGCGGTCGGCGTGCAGTCCGTCGCGGCACCCGCCGGTCGCCGCGTCGTAGACCAGTTCATGCAAGTGATTCTCGCCGAGAAACCAGTTGAAGGCGCGACGCGCGGACTCGGCCCACCGTGTCTCCCCTGTGATGCGAAGCGCGTCCAGACACGCGGACACCATCGCGCCTGCTTCCACGGGCTGTTGATCGAACTCCAGTGCGCCCGCATCCAACCCCGAGTGACTGTTAGACCCCACCGGCGCGAAGTATCCGTCCGGCGATCGTTGCAGGGCGTCCAACCAGGCCAGCGACTCCGCCCCCGCGGCGACCATCTCCGGGTGATGCATCCACGCACCGGACACGATCAGCGCCTGCGGCAGCCGTGCGTTGCAGTACGTGACGCGATCTTCGAACCACGGCCACCCATCCCGGCGCGTACGAGACAGCAGATCGAGCAATCGCTCGGCCACACTGCGCCCGACGGCCTGCACCACGCTCTCCCCTTCGAATGCCCGGAGGTATTCATCGATCCCCAGGAGCGTGTATGCCCACGCGCGCGGGCTCGTGAAGCCACCGACGGCCGGCAAGGCCGCGTGCAGCATGTCGCGCGCGAGACCCTGGCGTCCGGGAGTATGCGTGCGCCCGATAACCGTCCCGAGCGCCCACACGGCCCGGCCGTGGCTGTCCTCCGATCCCGCCTCCTCCATCCACGCGCGGCCGTAGGAGAGGAAATTGCGAAACCGCCCGGTCTCGCCATTGAATGCATAGCGAACGAATGCGAGATAGCGCGACCCGAGCGCGCGCACGAGGCGAATCTTCTCCGTGCCCGCGTCCTCCAGGACCGCGGTCAAGAGAAGCGCCCGCGCATTGTCGTCGAGGCAGTAGCCTTCTTCGTAGCGTGGCACACTGAAAGCCGCGTGTTGCAGGAGGCCCGTCCCATCCGTGAGGCGCTCGAGATGTGCCAGGTCCATCTCCGGCACATCGGCGGGACGCATCGCCAGCGTGCGTGCATGAAAGCTGGACCGCAGGCGCTGCGTGTGCGCCGCCTGCGCGCGCGCAAAGCTATCGACGTACCGCTCCGCCACGGCGGGCCACAACATCTCGCCGCTGTGCGCGGCTGCACGCCGCCGGAGATCGCGTTGCCGCGTTTCGTCCCCGAGAACGGCAACGATCTCTTGGGCAATCGCGCCGGAGTCCCTCCACGGGACGAGGATACCGCTCCCGTCGCCGAGGAGCTCTCGCGCGTAGACATACGGCGTGGAGATGACCGCTTTTCCCGCGCCGACCGCGTAGGCCAGCGTCCCGGACGTGATCTGCTCGGCGTTCAAATACGGCGTGACGTAGATGTCCGCCGCCGCGAGGAACTCCGTGAGCTCGCTCTGACTGACGAACCGGTTGTGGAAGATGATGCTGCCATCCACGCCGAGTCGTTGCGCACGGCTCTCCAGGAGAAGGCGATACGTTTCGCCGTGCTGCTCCTTCACGTGCGGATGCGTGACGCCTAGGACGATGTACACGGCGTCCGGATGCCGCGCGAGCACCTCCGGCAACGCATCGATCACGTATTCGATACCCTTGTCCGGCGACAGGAGGCCGAACGTGAGAATCACCGGGCGCCCGCGGACGCCGAGGCGGTCCTTGCTGTGACTCGCCGAAGGGATCGCGGGAATGCCGTGCGGGATGACGTCGATCTTGCGCGCCGGCGTGCCGTACACGTCGCGCAGGAGCGCCGCGCCGTGCGCGGTCATGACGACGAGCCGCTCGGACAACGCGCCGATTTCGGTCATCACGTTCTTCTGCGCGCCTGACGGCTCGGCGAGGATCGTGTGGTGTGTGGTCACGATCGGCATGCGCAACTCGCGCAGCAATTCCAGAACGTGTCCGCCGGCCCGCCCGCCGAAGATGCCGAACTCGTGCTGCATCGACAGCACGTCCACGGGGTTGACGTTGAGGTAGTCGGCGGCCCGACGGTATGAACTGAGCTCGCTCTCGGTGATCTCGAACCGCACATGCGACGAGTAGTGGTGCCTCGGGCCCGCGTCGTTCATCGCCACGGCGAAACACTCCATCTCGGGGTGTCCGGCCGAGAGGGCTTCGCGGAGGTCGGTCGTGAACGTCGCGATACCGCACTGCCGAGGAAGGTAGTTGCCGAGGAGAGCGATGGAACGAATGCCGGAGGCGGGCGCGGCTACTGCGTGGTGCGTTCGATCATTCGTGACGCACCTCCTCCCGTCATCCGGCGCGTCGACACCATACGGACCAGCGACGACAGATGGCCCGTGTAGCGTCTGCCCATGGACAGCATGCGTCAAGAACCAACTGCGCACGTGCGCCAATCGACGCAGAACCGCCCGTCGCGCTCATCGCGCGCGGACGATCGAGGACACCACGAGCAAGCCTGTGAGCGCGATCAGCACGAGAGCGGTCGCCCAGCCGACGATCGTCTGGACCGTACCCATGCGATGGCGCCCCATCACCTCTTCGCTCCGCGCCAGACGCAGAATGAAGATCAGAATGACCGGCAGCAGGATTCCGTTGACGTCCTGCGCGAGCAGCATGATGCGCACGAGCGATCCCGGCGCGATCAACACGATGCCCGCGCCCGCCGCGATGAGCACCGTGACGAGCCCGAAGAAAAACGGCGCTTCGGAGAACCGGCGGTCCACCCCGGATTCGAACCCGAGCGCCTCCGTGATCGCATACGCCGTCGACAACGGAAGCACCGTCGATGCGAGCAGCGACGCGCCCAAGAACCCAGCGCCAAAGAGAACTTCGGCATAGCGGCCCGCGAGCGGCGCCAGCGCGCGCGCTGCATCGGCCGCGGTGTTGATCTCCGTTCCGTCGCGGTGCAACGTAGCCGCGCACGTCACGATGATGAAGAACGCCACCGTGTTCGTGAACAGCACGCCCGCGATCACGTCCCAGCGCAGCGAGCGAAGGTGCCTCTCGGAGAGCCCCTTGTCCGCGACCGACGCTTGCACGTAGAACTGCATCCACGGCG
>CAZEPH010000167.1:0-6144 GCA_964514075.1 uncultured bacterium
TCCGGGAGGTGCGGGCGACAGGGGAACAATGCGCAAGCGATGTGCCGCGCTACAGAGCCTCGAACCAGGAGAGCGTGCGCAGATCGCGCGTGCGTACCGCGAGGTTGTCACGGTCTGCGCGGCAGAGTCCTTCGACGCTGAAGCCCTCGACCGCGAACGACGCCGTCACCACGCCGCACGCGACCGCACGCCGGAACCCCGACTCCGAGTCGTCGCCGGATTCCGCGAGGTATCCGAGGAAACCGCCCGCGAAGCTGTCCCCCGCTCCCGTCGTATCGACCACCGCGCGTACGGGATACGCCGGGGTCGTGAACGCGAAGTCCCGCGTGACGAGCATCGCGCCGAACTCCCCCATCTTCACGACGACGCCGCGCGGTCCCATGTCCAGCACCGCGCGTGCAGCATCGTGCAAACGCGAGATGCCGGTGAGCGAGCGGATCTCCTCGTGATTGAGCAGCACGACGTCCACCTTCGCGAGGGCGCGCACGAGTGACTCGCGCTTGCGATCGATCCAGAAGTTCATCGTGTCCAGAACGGTCATGCGCGGCGCGGTGACCTGGCGCAGGACTTCTTGCTGCAGGTCCGGATCGATGTTCGCGAGGAACACGTGCTGCGCGGTCTGGTACGCCTCGGGCACGCGCGGGTGGAACGTTTCGAACACGTTCAACTCGGTCGCCAGCGTTTCTGCCGCGTTCATGTCGGCGCTGTACCGTCCCCGCCACCGGAAGGTGCGGCCGTCGGCACGCTCCAGGCCGCGTAGATCTACGCCCCGCGCATCGAGCATCTCCACGTGCTCTCGCGGGAAGTCCTCCCCGACGACGGCGACGAGGTACACCGGCGCAAACAGCCGGGCCGCCACCGAGAAGTACGAGGCCGATCCTCCGAGGATGTCGTCCCGTCTGCCCAACGGGGTTTCGACCGAATCCAGCGCGACGCTTCCCACCACCAGGACGCTCACTGCTTCGCTCCTTCTCCAGAGTCGTACATCCGCTCCGGCGCCGTGACGCCGATCAGATCCAGCCCACGCCGCAGGACGCAACGCGTCGCACGCGACAGCGCCAGACGCGCGCGTGTGCGCGGCACGTCATCCGTCACCACGCGGTGATTGTGGTAGAACGCATGGTACGTCGCGGCGGTGTCCTGCAGGTACGCGGTGACGCGATGCGGCTCGCGCGATTCCGCCGCGCCGCGCACGAGCCGCGGAAACGACGCGAGCTGCCGCAGGAGCGCGAGCGTCTCCCGCTCGGTGAGCAGAGCGAGATCCTCGCGTGTCGCCTCGGCCCATGCGCCGCGTTCGCGCGCATGCGCCTCGAGTTGCGCGATGCGCGCGTGCGCGTACTGCACATAGTACACGGGGTTCGCGTCGGACGACTCCTTCGCCAGCGCCAGGTCGAAGTCGAGCGGGCTGGACGAGCGGCGCATCAGGAAGAAGAAGCGCGCGGCATCCACGCCCACCTCGTCCACCAGTTCGCCGAGCGTGACGAACTCGCCCAGGCGCTTGGACATCTTCACGATCTCGCCGCCGCGCTTGAGAGTGACCTGTTGCAGGATCAGCACGTCGAGCCAGCCCGCGCCGTAACCGAGCGCCTCCATCGCCGCCTTCATCCGTGCGACGTACCCGTGATGATCCGGACCCCAGATGTCGACGACGGACCCGAACGCCCGTGCGTGTTTGTCGCGGTGATAGGCGATGTCGGCCAAGAAGTACGTCGGACGTCCGTCGGCGCGCACGAGCACGCGGTCCTTGTCGTCGCCGAACGTCGTCGTCCGCAGCCACCGCGCGCCGTCCGCGTCGAACACGTGACCGTGCGCCGCCAACTCCGCGAGCGCGTCGTCGAGCGCCGTGCGTCCCGCGTCGCCGGGCGCGTGCAGGCGCGTTTCGTGAAACCACTCGTCGTACTCCACGCGGAACGCGCGCAGGTCTGCATGCTGCGAGTGGATCGACGCGCGCACGACGCGCGCGCGGATCGCGTCGCGTTCCCCCGACATCCACGCGGCGGCGCACTCCGCGACCTCCGCGTCACCCAGCCGCGCGACGAGATCCGTCATGTACGCGCCGTGGTATCCCTCCGCGGGAATGCCGGCCGGGAGCCCATCCGCTCCCACTCGGCCGATGCGTTCCGCGACGCGAAACATGAACGACTCGGCGAGGAGGTCCACTTGATTGCCTGCGTCGTTGCAGTAGAACTCGCTCTTCGCGTCGGCGCCGCACGCGCGCAGAAGTCGCACGAGCGAGTCCCCGACGGCAGCGGCGCGCGCGCTCACCACATTGAGCGGCCCCGTGGGGTTCGCGCTCACGAACTCCACCTGGACGCGCCGCCCCGCACAGCTGTCGCTGCATCCGTAGGTGTCGGGCGCCGCAAGGATCGTCTCCACCTCGCGGGCCAGGGCTGCGTGAGCCACGCGCACGTTGATGAACCCGGGGGGCGCCACGTCCACGCCCTCGATGACGTCCGTCGGCGTGGCGATGCGATCCACGATGCGCTGCGCGATATCGAGCGGCTTCGCGCGCAGCGTGCGCGCGAGGAGCATCGCCGCGTTCGTGCTGAGATCGCCGTGTCGATCGTCGCGTGGCGGCTCCACGGTCACAATGCCGGGATCGCCGCCGACACCGGCGACCGCCTCGGCGATCGCGTGCCGGACCGAATCGTCGATCATGCGCGCCGAGGACGGCGGTCGTCGGTGCCGGTTCCCGCCTGGTCCGTCACGTGCTCGCGCGGCGCGTCTCCCCACAGACGCTCCAACATGTAGAACTCGCGCGCTTCGGTGTGGAAGACGTGCACGACCACATCGACGTAATCCAAGAGAACCCACCGCGACGCGGTGCGTCCTTCGATGTGCCACGGTTGGACGCCGCGATCGGAGAGTCTTTCGTCGACGGCATCCACGATCGCTCGCACCTGCGGCTCGGACTGCGCGGTCGCGAGCACGAAGTAGTCGGTCACCGGCGACACGGCGCCGACGTGCAAGATCATGACGTCCGTCCCCTTCTTGTCGATCGCGGCCTGCGCGGCGAGGCGCGCCAGGTCCTGCGGAGGCGGATCGGTACGGGTCGGACGAACGGGCATCTCAGGAGCGTCGCGCAAGAACGTAGTCCACCGCGCCCAGGAGCGCCTCGCGCGCCTCCGTCGCCGGAAGTCCCGCGAGCTCGGCGCGCGCGCGTTCCGCCAGAGACTGCGCGCGCTCCCGCGCGTAGTCCACGCCGCCGTATTCGTCGATGAATGACAGGATGCCGCTCCAGTCCGTCTCGGAAATCTCGCCGGAGAGGATGAGCGCGCGCATGTCGGCGGCACGCCGCGGCGGTGCGTGATGCAGGGCGTGAATCAACGGCAGCGTGATCTTGCCCTCGCGAACGTCCGTGCCGCGCGGCTTGCCTGTGTCCTGCTCCTCGCCGATGTAGTCGATTACGTCGTCGGTGATTTGGAAGACGAGGCCTACGTGATGTCCGTAGCGTTCGAGACGCTCGGTCATCGCGCCGCCTCCCAGCTGAGCGCCGATGGCACACGATGCAGCCACGAGCGACGCCGTCTTGTTGCCGATGGTCTCGATGTACTCCGCCTCTGTCACGTCGGCGTTGTGTCGCCGCTCGATCTGCATCATCTCTCCCACGCTCATTTGATTCGTGGTGTCGGCGAGGATGCGCATCGCGTCCCACAGGCCCGTGTGCACGAGCGTGGAGAACGCCTTCGAGTACATGTAGTCGCCCATGATCACCGACACGTCGTCGTTCCACACGTGATTCACCGTGGGGAGACCGCGGCGGAGCAAGCTCTTGTCGATCGAGTCGTCGTGAATGAGTGTGGCCGTATGCACCAATTCCACGACCGCGGCGGCGCGCACGCGCGCGCGGCGCGCATCGTCGGTGGAGGGCGGTGGTCCGGCGGCCTGCGCGGAGAGAAGGAGCAGGGTCGGGCGAAACTTCTTCCCGACGCCCACCATCACGTGCCCCGCCACTTCACCAATCAGGCCCGCGTTCGAACTCAGAAGCTCGATCAGTTGCTCGTCGACCAGATGCAGATCGTCCGCGACAGGGAGTTGAAAGGGCGCGAGCGCGCGACGCCGCATCGGAGCGGCGCCCGCGGGCGGGGCGGATGTTGTGTGCGCGGGCTGCGCCATGCCTACCCTCTGCTCATGCACAACAATCGTGCCGGTAAAGAAACGAGCCGGTGCGCCTTGTCCTCACGAGACGCGGCGCCCCGGCTTCCACCACAAGGCTGACGAACCGGCGTTACTTGTCGGTCAGCGTGCGCACGTACGCGATCGCGTCGTGGATGTCCTGATCGCTCATGCCCTGCGCTCCCCACGCCGGCATTTGACTCTTGCCGTATTTCACAGAGGCGAAGAGCGAGTCGTCGGGACGACCGCTCATGTAGCCCGCGTCGTGGAAGTTGCGCGGCTTGGGGTTGAGCGACGCGCCGAGCGGGCCGTCGCCCATTCCCGTTGCGCCGTGGCAGGTCTGGCAGTTCTTCTCGAACAATTCCTTTCCATGGGCCACGTTGGGCTCACCCGGTGCGCTCGCCGTTTCTGTCCCGGCCGCCGGCGTTTCGCTCGTCGTCGCGGTCTCCGTCGACGGCGTTCCGGCCGACTCTTCCTTCTTTCCGCCGCAGCCAACAAGGCCCGACAACGCAACAGCACCCACGACCGCCGCACAGACCATCGTCACGAGCATCCGACGTCGCATTCTTCGCACAGCCTCCTGAGGGACCCAGACGGTGGTTCATTCCACCGGCAAACGGCGGACTCTACGAATGCATCCGACGACTTGTCAACGCGTTTCTCCCGCGAACACTCTGTCGCGCACGCGATGCGCTTCCGCGATCAGGTGCTCGCGCGTGTTGCACGAGGGATCGGCGATCACACACTCCACGAGATGCGCGAGCATGCGCCCCACGCCCGGCCCGGCGTCCACCTGCAGCGCCTGCATCACGTCGTCTCCCGTGACCGCGAGATCGCGCACGCCCAGCGGTGCCCGCGCAGCCAGTTGCCGATCGATCCGCGCACGCAGTTCATCCAGGTACGTGGGAAAACCCGCGCGGAGTCCATTCCCGACATAGTCGGCGATACGCAGGTCGAAGAGATCGGACAGCGCGTCCACACCCACCCGCCGCATGAAGCGGCGCACCACCACGTCGGACCACGTGGGCTGGTAGTCGAACATGTGATGTTCGACCAAGTGCACCACGCGCTGGCGGTCCCGCTGCGAAAGCCGCCACCGCGTGAGCACGCGATCCGCGAGGGTCGCCCCGACGAACTGGTGATCGTAGAACGTGGCGTCGCCTTTGCGGATCGCACGCGTGGCGGGCTTGCCGAGGTCGTGGAAGAGCGCGGCCCAGCGGACGAGTGTGTTGTCGCGCGGCGCGGCGTCGATGGACGCAAGCGTATGTTCGAACACGTCGTAGGCGTGATGCCTGTTCTGCAGGACGCCGCGCGTGAGGTCCAACTCCGGGAAGAGCACGGCGAGCACGCCCGTCTCCGCCATCAAGATGAACGCGGCCGACGGCCGGGGCAATTGCAGGATCTTCGTGATCTCGTCACGGACACGTTCCGCGGAGAGCAGCGCGGTGGAGGCGGCGTACCGCGTCAGGGCGGCGCGCGTGCGGCGCTCGATGCGGAACCCGAGATCCGTCGCGAAGCGCACGGCGCGGACGACCCGCAGCGCATCCTCGCCGAAGCGCGCGTCCGGATCGCCGACCGTGCGCAGCACGCGGCGCCGCAGGTCGGCGCGCCCGCTCGTCGTATCGGTGAACTCTCCCGTTGTGGGCCGCCACGCGATCGCGTTGATCGTGAAGTCGCGACGCGGGAGATCCAGCAAGATGTCGCGCGTGAACTCGACGCTCGCCGGATGACGATGGTCCGCGTACCCGCCGTCGCGACGCAACGTCGTCACCTCGAGAGGGCGGCCCTCCCCGTCCGGGTGCACGAGGACGGTGCCGAACTCCGGTGCGATCGGCGTCACCCGCGGGCACGCGCGCGCGACGTCGTCCGGTGTCGCCGCGGTCGCGATGTCCCAGTCCTTCACGGGACGGTCCAGCAGCAGATCGCGGACGCATCCGCCCACGAGATAGCTCGGGTGACCGTGCGATTCGAGACGATCGAGCGCCTCGCGCACCCCGGTCGGAATACGATCCAGCGGGATCGCTCGCT
>CAZEPH010000168.1:0-6143 GCA_964514075.1 uncultured bacterium
GTAGCGCGACACGTACGCGCGGCGCGGGTTCACGAGGGCGATATCCTGCGGATTCGATCCGTTGCCCACGCTGAATTGCTGGATCGTGGCGAAGTCGTTCTGCGGATCGAGCACTTGAATGTTGTCGCATCCGAAGCGGTTGATCACATATACGCGACCGAAGGCATAGCGCGCGTAGGCGTCGGAGCAGATGGTGCCGAGGCACGTGCTCCCCGTGCGCTGTGTGAGGTTCGCGGACGCGACGGCGCCGTCCACGTCGAACGCGGTGAGCGTGACGAGAGCGGTTGTCGCGCCGCACGCGGATGAAGCGGCGGCGAGGACGAGGGCGGTGCAGCACACGGCGGCGGCACGGGTCATGAGTGGGGTCCTTTCGCGAGTGCGAGGTACACGGCGCGACCCGGGAGCGGATACCCGGCAACGTCGCTCACGTGCGTATCGAAGATGTTCTTCACGGTAAGAGTGAGGGTCGTGCCGCGGCCGAGGCGCGCGTTCGCGCCCGCAGTGAGAATGCACCGCGCGCGAACCGGCACGCGGTTCGCGCGGTCCAGATAGCTCCCGGATGCGGCGCTCACCTCCCCGCGCCAGTCCGCGCGGCGCGTGCGCACGGTGATCGCGGCGAAGGCTTCGCGCAGCGGGCGGCCGGGGAGAAGTTTCCCGCGCGTGTAGATGCTCGCGCCGGCGTCGCGCGCGGTCTCGAGCGTGAGGTTCGCTTCGGCGCTCACGCGCGCATCGATCTCCGCGGTTGCACTCCACTCCACCCCGTCGATGCGCGCCGCGCTCACGTTCTGCGGAACGCTCGTGCGCTGGCTGTTCTGCACGAGCGTGATGAGATCGTGCGCGCGCACGCGAAACGCGACGGCCTCCAGACGCACGGAGCGCGTGTGGAACTGGGCCCCCAGATCGCTGTGCGTACCTCTTTCCGGCGCGAGCCGCGCATTGCCCATGATGGTCCCGCGTTCGCCGAACAACTCGATCGCGCTCGGCTCGCGGTGGTAGCGACCCGTGTGGCCCTTGCATTCGAGCGTGCGGTGCAGTGCGATGCGCACGCCGAGCGCCGGCGATTCCGCACGTGCGCGTCGCTGGAGCGCTGAGGCCGGAACAGGCGGCGCCGCGCCGATGCGCAACGCCCCGCGCGCCTGGGCGCGGACCCATTCGGCGCGATAGCTCGGGGCGATCGTCACGCGGCGCGAGAGCAGGTGCACGCGATGCTCCACCGACGCGCGATCCGTCGTGCGCGTGACGAGAGGGTGCACGACCGTGCGCGGCCAGCGATCGATCGCGCGCCATCGTTCGAGCGTGCGCTCGACGGCCCACTCTGTCTCGTCGTCGCCGACGCGCGCGACGCCGCGCACGCGCGCACCGGTTTCTGCCGTGCGATCGTCGTTGTCTTGGTTGCCACCGCCCAACTCGCCCGTGCGATCCGCGAATTGCTCGCGCATCGCCACGTCGTACACGCCCGCCTCCACGAACGCCGCGCGCGAGCCTGCCCACCGAGCACGCACGTGAGCCAGCGCCCGCTGTTGCTCCAACCGCGCGTGCTCCGCCTGCACGGCGCCCGTTCCGGGGATACCGGACGACCGCGCGCTCGCGTCCAGCAACGCGTCGATGCTCCACGCCCGCGCGAGCGCGGAGTGCGCGACCGCGCCAGCTGTCACGTGCAGGACGTCGTGGTTGATGCGCTGCACGATCGCGTCGTCGATCGGCGTGAGCGGCGTGCCGTTGTCGTCGAGATAGCGGTACGCGCCGCTCGTGCGAAACCCGTCGGCGTGCAGGGTGAGCCGTCGCGCGCCGTCGCGCGAGGCGGCGCCGTGCGCCACCGATGCATCCCACGTCCCGAAGCTGCCGGCCGCGACGCGCAGGCTCGTTTCGCTCGCGCGCAGATCGAGGGGGACCAGGTTGATGCTCCCGCCGAGCGGCGCGGAGCCGTACGCCACCGGCGACCATCCGCGTGCGACCTCCACGCGAGAGAGGCTCGCGAGCGAGACGCTGCCCAGGCGCGCGAGCCCGTCCCGCGCGCGTGCGAGCGGGATGCCGTCGACGTACACGTCGACCTGCGCCGAGGACGACCCGCGGACCGAGACCGCACTGAACGCTCCGGGCGCACCGTACTGCCGCACGCTCACGCCGACCGAATGCCCGAGCATGTCCGGCAGATGGCTCACTGCGTCGGCGGTGGTGTGCGCGGGAAGCACCGTGACGAAATGCGGGGACGTGGTGGGGGCATCGAGTGGCGGGCGCTGCGCTTCCACCCGCACGGTGTCTGCGGCGTAGTGCGCGTCGCGCGCGGGGGTCATGTGGGCGGTCGCACAGAGGAGCGCGCCCGAAACGATCGCGCCCCTTCTCCACGATCCGCGAACGAAGGGGCGCATTGTCGCCGGCCCTGCCTCTCTCTCGCGAAGAGTTCGGGGTGACGCCCGCGGCAGGCAACCTGACTCAGCGCTCGAATGCGCTTCACAGTGGCGGGACCGTGGAGGATTCGCACCTCACTTCCCCTGCCCAGCGGACCACACTTTGTGTTGTCGCGCGTACGATGCGCGCGCGCGTAGCGGTGTGTCAAGGCGTACGCGGATCCGGGCGATGCGCATGCAGCGCCTTCGCGATGCGGCGCGTGCTATGGTGCGGGCTTCATGATGGACTCGTCGATCGCCACGTCCTCGGGCGCCGCGTCGCGCTGGCCCGCTGCCGTCGTTGCCCTGCGTCACCGGAACTTCCGGCTCTTTTGGTTCGGCCAGGTTGCGTCGCTGACCGGCACGTGGATGCAGGGTGTCGCGTCTGGCTGGCTCGTGCTCACGCTGACGAACAGCGCCCTCCTGCTCGGCGCGGTGCAGGCAGCCGGTTCCATCCCGATTCTGCTCCTGACGATGTTCGGCGGCGTGCTCGCCGATCGCTACGACAAGCGACGCATCCTCGTGGTCGCGCAGTCGCTCATGATGCTGCAGGCGACGATGCTCGCGACGCTCTCGCTGACGCACCACATCCAGCTGTGGCACGTGATCGCTCTGGCCGTGTTCCTCGGCATCCTCAACTCGATCGAGGTTCCGACGAGACAGGCGTTCCACGTCGAGTTGGTGGGCAAGGACGACCTGCAGAACGCCATCTCGCTCAACTCGACCGCGTTCAACCTGACGCGCATCATCGGGCCGTCCGTCGCCGGGTTCGTCGTCGCGCAGACCGGTGTGGGCGGATGCTTCGCTCTCAACGCGGCGAGTTTCCTCGCGGTTCTCGCGGGTCTTGCGATGATGCGCGGGCCGTTTCCGGCGGCGCGCACCAGCGTTCGATCGCCACTGAGCGAGATGCGCGACGGTTTGCGTTACGTCATGCACACTCCGCGCATTCGCGGTCTCGTGGTCAACGTGGCCGCGATCAGCGTCTTCGGGATGCCCTACGCCACGCTGATGCCGGTGATCGCGCGGGATGTGCTGCACGGTGGACCGCGCATGCTCGGGTTCCTGTCGGCGGCCGCGGGCGTCGGGGCGCTTGGCGGGGCGCTCGTGCTCGCCTCGCGCGGGAGCGGCCGACCGCGTTTCGAGTCGCGGGCACGCGTCATCTGTGCCGGGCACGCGACCGCTGCCGTCGCGCTCGTGCTCCTCTCGTTTTCGCAAGCGTTCTGGATTTCGGCGATCCTGCTCGGGATCATCGGCGCGGCGGTGGTGTCTGCGGTGGCGAGCACGAACACTCTATTGCAGACCTATGTGCCGGATGAGCTGCGCGGCCGCGTCATGGGTGTCCATGTAACAGTGTTCCTCGGCTTCTCGCCGCTCACCGCTCTCATCGCCGGGACTCTCGCGCACCTGGCCGGCGTATCCACAGCGCTCTTGATCGACGGGATCATCTCTCTCGCGGCGGCCGCGTACTTCGGCGCGACCGTACTCCGCCGCTCCGCAGTGTGAACGGAACTGCGATCAGCGCTTCGCACCCACGTGAACCGATCGCCCCGAATTCGCCATGCGGGCCCTCGCAGCGCATGTGCAACCAGAATCCCGTAAGAGGCGTCTACGCAACGAGTGAGCGCGGGAGGTTGATTGGTGAAGAGCCCGCGGCATGCATGTTGCTCACTCGTAGCTCCTGAGAGGGTCAGACAGAGACGGGGTGTGACACCTACGTCTCACCAGTCGGCGAGGCGGAACCGAGGCCGCCTCGCCGGCGACTTTTTAACGCCGGTAGGCTCCGCGCGTCTCGCGGACGACCACCCTCGCCAGGCTGGCCAGCATCGCCGCGCTGCTTCCCACGACGTGCACCCGTGAGTCTGGGGAGTTGTGCCACTGCACGGGGACCTCGCGCACCACGTGCCCCCTCCGCCGCGCGATGTGGATCGCTTCCACGTCGAAGCCGAAACCGCATTCCCGCACCTGACCGAACACCTCGCGTGCGACCTCGCCGCGCGTCAGCTTGAAGCCGCACTGCGTGTCGCGGATCGACCACCCCAGCGCCGTGCGCACGAGCACGTTGAACGCCTTCCCCATGCTCTCACGATAGAACGGCTGGCGCCGTGTAATGCGCGAGGCGCGCAAGCCGCGCGATCCGATCGCCATGTCCGCGCCGAGCGCGATCGCCTGGCGAAGAGCCGCCAAGTCCTCGATCGGGGTGGAGAGATCGGCGTCGCACATCAACACCTCGTCTCCGCGTGTGGCGAGAACGCCCGTGCGCACGGCCGCGCCCTTGCCGCGATTGCGCGGATGTCGCTCCACACGCACGCCACGCGGGCCGAACTGCTCCGCCGTGCGCGCCGTTTCATCGGAGCTGCCGTCGTCGACGACGATGACTTCGTACGGAGCTTCCGACGCCGCACAGTACGCCGTGATGCGTTCGAGCGTCGGCCCGAGGCGTCGCTCCTCGTTGTACGCGGGGATCACGATCGACAACATGGCCGCGCACCGTACGTGCGGCTGCGGGAGCGCGTCAACGCGCGCGGCGGGACATCACGGTGATGGTGCGACGAGCACGCGTCCCCGCGGTTTCCGCGACGAGCGTGTACACGCCCGCCACGACCCGCGGCGCCCACGTCAGACGCGATTCGCCCGCGGGCGCAGCGCCGTCGAAGACGTCCGCGACCGCACGCCCCGTGACGTCGAACGCACGAATCCTCACATGCGCCGCCGTGGGAAGCGCCAAGCGAATGGTGAGCGGATCGGACTGCGCCACGTCGATTCGGAGCGCCGGCGCCGGCGCGTAGACGGATGCTTCCGCGAGGGCGGAGTCGCTCGTCGTGGTGAGACGATAGCGCAGAGCGGAGCCGCGCGGCGCGGTCGCATCGACGTAGGCCCCGCGGGCGGCTGCCTCCGTGCTGAGAACGGCGATCCGCTCGAACGAAACTGGCACGGCGTTCGCCGCCGTCGAATGCGCTCGCCATACGGCGAGCGGAACCGCAGTAGCCGGATCCGTGAGGTCCCATGCGAGGCGCACCGCATCGCTGCGCGGGTCGACGGATGCGCCGAGCGTGTAGCGCTCCACGAGGCCCGCGCTGACGCGTACGTCGCGCACCCACCATCCCGTTCCAACCGTGGTCTTCCCCGTGGCGAAGCGAAAGCGCACACGCACGGTGCGCGAGGAACCCCGCAGTATCGGATCGAGGGAGATGCGCGCGTCGGCGTAGGTCGTCGCGTGACCGGAGTACGCGGGTTCGCCCGACAGCGCCGTCTGTCCCCAGATGTTGAGGACGTGTGTGTAGCCGCCATCCGGCGTGAGACGCACCCAGGGCCCGCCATCCACCGATGCATCGACGACGCCGCCGTCCCATCCCACGCGATGTGTGAAGACGTCGGCGTCCATTCGATGGCGAAACGTGAGCGCGGCGCCCGGCCCCGCGAGGAACGACGGCGTTTCCAGCGCGGCATCCAAGAAGCTGCGCGTCGTGCCGTCGTCGCGTCCGGTGTTCCATGCGCGCACAGTACCGTCGAGCGTGCGGCGCCACGCGTCGAACGACGAATCCGACGACGTGCGCAGCGACACGTGCGTCCAGTCCTCGTCGCGGGTGGCGGCGCCGTCGAAGCCGCGCCGCCGCCCGAACGCCACGTGCACCGTATCGGAGCGAGTCGTGCCGTCATCGGAGACGATGGCAGCGACGAAGCGTGTTACGTGCGGATCGCCGAGGATGTCGCCGGTCGCCTCGAGTGCGAACTCCGCACTCGCTCCGCCGTCGGCGA
>CAZEPH010000169.1:0-6114 GCA_964514075.1 uncultured bacterium
CGCCGGGGCCCCCGCGGGCGGCGGCGCCATGGTGGGAATGATGGGCGGAGCCGCCATGCCGATGGGGAAACCGGATGACGCCGTCCACAACGCCCCCTCGGGCGCGCCGAGCGACACCGCCGGCGGCATGAAGATCACGTCCGAGTGGGTGAAGAAGCACAGCGAGTCGATGAAGAAGTCCGGAACGAAATGACGGACGCCGCGGACCGACCCCGCACGCGCGAATACATGGAGCGCGCCCGCGCGCTCCTGCCGGGCGGAGTCAATTCTCCAGTGCGCGCCTACGCGGCCGTGGGCGGCGATCCCGTCGTGATCGCCGAGGGCGCGGGCGCGCGCGTGCGCGACATCGACGGGCGCGCGTACATCGACTACGTGTGCTCATGGGGACCGCTCATTCTCGGTCACGCCGCACCGGAGGTGGTGTGCGCCGTGCAGGAACAGGCCGCACGCGGATTGTCGTATGGAGCGCCGTCGGAACCGGAACTCGCGCTCGCCGACCGCGTGCACGCACGCCTGCCGTGGATCGAGCGCGTGCGCTTCGTCACGTCCGGCACGGAAGCGACGATGAGCGCGCTGCGCGTCGCACGCGCGGTCACCGGACGCGACGGCGTGTTGAAGTTCGCCGGGTGCTATCACGGCCACGTGGATGCGTTGCTCGTGCAGGCGGGTTCGGGCGTCGCGACCCTCGGCTTGCACGGGCAGCCCGGGGTGCCGGACGCGTACGCCGCTCTCACGCACGTGTGCGCGTACAACGACGTCGAAGGGTCGCGCAGCGCCATTCGCGCGCGCGCGTCCGCGCTCGCGGCCGTGATCGTGGAGCCGGTCGCGGCGAACATGGGCGTCGTGCCGCCGTGCGACGGATTCCTCGAGATGCTGCGCGAGGAAACGTCCCGCGCGGGGATCGTGCTCATCTTCGACGAGGTGATCACGGGATTCCGGTTGGCGCGTGGAGGTGCGGTGGAGTGGAGCGGCGTCACGCCGGACATGGTGACGCTCGGGAAGATCATCGGCGGCGGGTTGCCGGTGGGGGCGTACGCCGGAGGTGCGGAATTCATGGACCGTGTCGCACCGGTCGGCGACGTCTATCAGGCAGGCACCCTGGCCGGGAGTCCGGCGGCGATGGCCGCGGGGTGCGCGACGCTCGACGCGCTCACGCCGAACGCCTACACGCAGCTCGATGGTCAGGCCGCGCTCCTCGCCGCGGGCCTCGCCGACGCCGCGCGCGAGGCGGGCGCGACCGTCACGATCGCGCGCGTCGCGTCGCTCCTGACGGTGTTCTTCACCGCCGGTCCCGTGACCGACTATGCGAGCGCCGCGCGCTCGGACACTGCGGCCTACGCACACTTCTTTCATGCAATGCGCGAGCGCGGCGTACTGCTGCCGCCGTCGCAGTTCGAAGCGTGGTTCGTGTCGACGGCGCACACGACGGACGACATCCGGGAAACGGTGGAGGCCGCACGCGCGGCGTTCGCCTCGCACGCGTCCAGGGAGGAACAGTGCTCGATTCCAAGTTGATTCGCACGCGCACGGACGATCTGCGCCGGGCGCTGGAGGCGAAGCGCGTCGACGCGGACTTGAATCGCTATCTCGCTCTCGACGAAAGACGGCGCGTCGTCCTCGGCGAGCTGGAATCACTGCGGCACGAACAGAAGGTCGCGTCGGACGGAATCGCCGCCGCCAAGAAAACCGGCGGCGACGCGTCCGCCGTTCTCGAGACAATGAAATCGATCGCCACGCGCGCGAAGGTCTTGGAGAGCGAACTCAAGGACATCGAGCCCGCGCAGAGCGACATCGCTCTCTGGTTTCCGAACATCCCGCATGCCAGCGTGCCGCACGGGGGACCGGACGCGAACGCAGAGATCTCGCAGTGGGGCGAGCGCCCGGAATTCGACTTCGAGGTGAAGGCGCACTACGACATCGGCGAACAGCTCGGCATCCTCGACTTGCCGCGCGGCGCGCGCATCGCGGGCGGCGGGTTCGTCCTGTGGCGCGGCGTCGGCGCGCGCCTGCAGCGCGCGCTGATCCGGTTCATGCTCGATTACCACGTGCGAATGCACGGCTACACCGAGTACTTCTCGCCGTACCTCGTGAACCGCGCGTCGCTCACCGGCACCGGGCAGTTGCCCAAGCTCGAAGAGGACATGTATCACCTCGACAAGGGTGACGATCTCTTCTTGAACCCCACCGCGGAGGTGCCGCTCACGAACATCTTCCGCGTCGAGACGCTGGACGAAGACGACCTGCCGCTCAAGGTGACGGGGCACTGCCCCTCGTTCCGGCGCGAAGCCGGCAGCTACGGGCGCGACACGCGCGGCATCGTGCGCGTGCACCAGTTCGACAAAGTGGAGATCGTCAAACTCACCACGCCGGAGAGCGGCTACGACGAGCACGAGCTTCTCCTGCGCGATGCGGAGGACATCCTCCGCGCGCTCGGCGTGCCGTATCGTGTGGTGTTCATCGCCGACGGCGACATGGGATTCTCTGGCGCGAAGCAGTACGACATCGAACTGTGGGCCGCGGGCGAAGGAGGGCGCTGGCTCGAGGTGAGTTCCTGCACGACGTTCGAGGACTTTCAAGCGCGGCGCATCGGTATTCGCTACCGGCCGCGCGGCGCGGGCGGCAAGACGCGCTTCGTGCACACGATGAACGCGTCGGGCGTGGCGCTGCCGCGCCTGGTCGTCGCGCTCTTGGAGAACGGACAAACGCCGCAGGGAACCGTCCGTCTGCCCGATGCACTCGTGCCGTACATGGACGGCCTCGAGGAGATCTCCTGAGCGACGCACCACGCACGCGGGGACGCGGCCGCCGTCCGCGCGGCGGCGATCGCATGCCGTTGTCCACCGTGCTGCGCGGCTACCTGATGATCGGGTCGCTGCTGATCATCGGACTCGTCTTCATCTACACGAATCACCTTATACAATCGCTGCAGGACCAGGCGGGCGTGCTCTCCTCGCTGCTCGCGCGTTTCACGGCGACCGCGACGCTCTCCGCGGCGGAGGACCCCGCGATCGCGCGAGCGTACGCACAAGCCACCGAGCAGGTCGACTTCCCGATCATCATCACCGACATCGCCGGGCGGCCGATGGCCTGGACGTATCGCGGGACGAACGTGCACCCGGATTCGGTCACGATCGACCAACTCGTGCAGGTCGATCCGCGGCATCCGCCGGTGGGGCCGATCGCGCGCGTCGTCGCGCTCATTCCGGAGTTGGACAAGGTGCACAAGCCCATTCCGATCGAGCAGCCGAAGACGGGGCAGATCATCGGGCACCTCCATTACGGCGAGTCGGCGGTGGTGCAGAACCTGCGATGGTATCCACTCGCGGAGATGCTCGGCATCATCCTGTTCGGTTCGGTCGGATATTGGGGATTCACGAACATCAAGCGCGCGGAGCAGCAGTCGATCTACGCGGGGCTCGCACGCGAGACCGCGCACCAACTCGGCACGCCGCTGTCGTCCTTGCTCGGATGGACGGAACTCCTCCGCGACCGGCTGGGGGATCACGCGGCCGAGCCGCAGCTGCAGGAGGTTCTCGGCGAAATCGACCGCGACCTCGAACGCGTCGGCAAGGTCGCGAATCGTTTTGGGCAGATCGGCTCGATGCCGCGCATGCAGACCGAGGACATCGTCCCGCTGGTGCGCGGCGCGGTGGAGTACATGCGGCGCCGGCTACCGCGACTCGGACGCACCGTCGTTCTCGAGGAGTCGTATGCCGCGTCGCCGCCCGTGCACCTGAATCGCGAGCTCTTCGAGTGGGCGGTGGAGAATCTCCTGCGCAACGCGGCGGACGCGCTGGACGGAGAGCATCACACGATCGCGGTGACCGTGGAGCACCGGCCCGACTCGGAGACGGTGGAGGTGGCGATCCGCGACACGGGACGCGGACTCACGCCGGCGGAACAGCGCCGCGTGTTCGCGCCGGGCTACACGACGAAGGCAGCGGGATGGGGGCTCGGTCTCACGCTCGTGCGGCGCATCGTCGAGGAGTACCATGGTGGGCGCGTGTGGATTCGCGAGAGCGCACCGGGGCGCGGCACGACGTTCGTCATGTCGTTCCCGGTGTAGGAGAGAGGACGCATGGCGGAGGCGGGAAAGAGCATTCTGTGGGCGGACGACGAGATCGATCTCCTGCGTCCCCACGTCCTGTATCTCGAGTCGCGCGGGTACACCGTCACCACGGCGACCAACGGGCAGGATGCGCTCGCGCTCGCGCGCGAGCACAGCTTCGACTGCGTGCTGCTGGACGAGATGATGCCCGGCATGGACGGACTCTCGACCCTCCTCGCGCTGCGGGACATGGACGCCGGCCTGCCGGTGATCATGGTCACGAAGAGCGATCAGGATGACCTCATGGAGACCGCGTACGGGGCGCGCACGGACGATTTCCTCACGAAGCCGGTCAACCCGAGCCAGATCGTCGCGGCGCTGACGCGCGTGCTGGAGTCGTCGCGACTGCAGGCGACGCAACTGCAGCAAGGGTTCGCCGCGGACTTCCAACGCCTGCGTGCGCTCCGGGACGACCGGCTGGATCACGCGGGCTGGGCGAACGTCTACCTGAAGATGCTGCAGTGGGAACTCTCGCTCGCGCGCGCGCTGGACGTGGGGCTGCGGCAGGCGCACGCAGATCTGCTCAAGGAATCGAACTTGGAGTTCGCGCGATACGTCGAGGAGAACTACTGCGCCTGGGTGCGCGACGGCGACGAGAGCCGTCGCCCGGCGTTCTCGCGCGACGTCGTGGCGCGCTTCGTCGCGCCGCAGCTGCGCGCCGGCCGGCGCGTCATGCTGATCGTCGTCGATTGCATGCGCCTCGATCACTGGCTCTCCATCGAGCCGATGCTCGAGCCGTACTTCTCGATCGACCGATCGCTCGTCTACTCCATTCTTCCGTCGGCGACGCCGTACTCGCGCAACGCGATCTTCAGCGGCCTATACCCCGCGGAGATCGCGCGCCTGCATCCGCAGTGGTGGGAAGAGGACGCGCCGGCGGAGCGCAGCAAGAACCGTAACGAACGCGATCTGCTCGAGTGGCAGCTCGCGCAACTGCGCATCGCGCTCCCCGCGCCGCTGCGATATCACAAGATCTACACGGCGGACGAGAGCGCGTCGGTGCGGCGGCAGGCGGGGCAATTCAAGACGATTCCCTTCTCCGCGCTGGTCTTCAACTTCCTGGACATCCTCGCGCACGGCCGCAGCGAATCGGAGATCCTGCTCGAACTCGCGCCCGACGAGGCGGCGTTGCGGTCGGTCATGACGTCGTGGTTCGCGCACTCGGCGCTCTTCGAGGTGATGAAGGCGGCGTCTCAGAGCGGCACGGTCCTCGTGGTGACGACGGATCACGGATCGACGCTCGGCCTGCGCGCGTCGCAGGTGAAGGCGAATCGGGACACGTCCACGAACCTGCGCTACAAGTACGGCAAGAACCTCGTCGTCGACAAACGGCAGGCGATGCACATCAAGAACCCGCTGGATGCGCAGCTCCCGAACGAAGGCCTGAACAAGAACTACATCATTGCGAAGGAGGACTTCTACTTCGTCTACCCGACGAACTACCACGAGTACGAGCGGCAGTTCCGCGGCAGCTTCCAGCACGGCGGGATCACGCTGGAGGAGTTGATCCTGCCGTGCGCCGTTCTCGAACCGCGAGGCTAGCGGCGTGGAGCGCGTGCAGCGCACGAATAGCGCGGAGGAGACGGAGACGCTCGCGCACGCCGCGGGCCGCTGCCTGGCGCGCGGGGACATCGTCCTCCTGCACGGTCCGCTCGGCGCGGGGAAGACGGTGTTCGTGCGCGCGGCGTGCGACGCGCTGGGCGTCCGCGCGCGCGTGCGGAGCCCGACCTTCGTGTTCGTGAATATGTACGCGGGCGACACGCCGGTCGTGCACGCCGACCTGTTTCGCGTCGCGCCCGGCGAAGGCGAGGAACTCGGCCTCGAGGATCTGGCGGATGCGAACTCCGTGACCTTCGTGGAGTGGGCAGAACGGTCTCCCGGTCGATTCCCGGCGGACGTGCTCGACGTTGACCTGCAACCCGACGCGGACGGCGGCACGGGACGCACGATCACCGTGCGCGCGCACGGACCGCGCAGCGCGCGCATTCTGGACGCGCTCGCGTCGG
>CAZEPH010000170.1:0-6106 GCA_964514075.1 uncultured bacterium
GTGGGGCGCGGCGCCGGATCAGCTGTTCTACGCGGCGGCGCCGCCGACGATCAAGTTCGCGCTCGGAGAGAATCCCAAGCAGTCGAATTGGGGCGCCGAGGCGACGGGGCGCTACCCCCAGTCACGCGGCGGCGTGGAGCAGATCATCCGCGACTCGTTCCTTCGCGCGAAGGACTACCGGAGCGCGCAGGCGGAGTATCGCGCCGGAAAGCGCGCGTTACCGGTGAAGCCGGATCTTCAACTCGACGCGCTCGTGGAAATCCTCGAGGGACGGCGGTTCATCCACTGCCACTCGTATCGCCAGGACGAGATCCTCGCATTGATGCGTCTCGCGGAGGATGTCGGCTTCCGCGTGAACACGTTCCAGCACATCCTCGAGGGCTACAAGGTCGCGGACGAAATGGCGACGCACGGCGCATCCGCCAGCGGGTTCAGCGACTGGTGGGCGTACAAGTTCGAGGTGATCGACGCCATCCCGTACAACTCGTATCTCATGTGGGATCGCGGCGTCGTGGTGAGCATCAACTCCGACAGCGATGAACTCGCGCGCCGCTTGAACCTCGAAGCGGCGAAGGCCGTGAAGTACGGCGGCACGCCGCAGGAGGAGGCGATCAAGATGTGCACGATCAACCCGGCGAAGCAACTGCACATCGACGCGCGCGTGGGATCGTTGGAAGTCGGCAAGGACGCGGACTTCTCGATCTGGACCGGGAGCCCGCTCTCCGCGCTCGCACGCTGCGAGCAGACGTGGATCGAAGGGCGGAAGTACTTCGACCGCGAAGCGGACATCGTCGCGCGGCCCGCGCTCGCGGGAGAGCGCAGCGCGCTTCTCGCGCGCGCGAAGGCCGCGAAGAAAGACGCAGCGCCCGGTAAGGGCGGCGGGTCGCGTGCATGGCCGCCGCGGTATCTCGCCGGCACGAACATGAGCGGCAACGACTGCGGCCAGCACGACACCGCGGGAGGCGGGCACGTCGAACCGTTCCGCTCCGAGGCCGACCACGACGCACTCTTGCATGGGGAGATCCGATGATGCGCGCGCGTTTCGTCACGTCACTGGTCGCGGCCGCGGCGCTCGGCATGACCCCGGCCGCACGGGCCGAAAGCGTCGCCCTCACGGGGGGGATCGTGCACACGATGGTCACCGCGCCGATCGATCACTGCACGGTGATCATCACGGACGGGAAGATCGCGGCGTGCTCCGTCGGCGCGCCGGTCCCCGCGGATGCGCGCGTGATCGACTGCCGCGGGAAGCACGTGTATCCCGGGTTCGTCTCCGCGAACACGGTGCTGGGCCTCACCGAGATCGGGAGCGTGCGCGGGACGGTCGACGATACCGAAACGGGCACCGTCAACCCGAACATTCGCGCGGAGGTGGAGATCAACCCGGAGAGCGATTTGATCCCGGTCACGCGCGTGAATGGCGTCACGTCGGCGTTGGTGATTCCGCGCGGCGGCGCGTTGTCCGGACTCTCCGCGTTGATTCACCTCGATGGGTGGACCTACGAGGACATGACGATCGCCGCGCCCGTCGGCCTGCACGTGCAGTGGCCCAACATGGACATCAACCGCGCGTGGTGGGAAACGCGGAGCGAGGAGGATCAGCGCAAGGCGCGCGACGAAGCGGTCTCCGCGATTCGCGCCGCGTTCGACGACGCCCGCGCGTACTGGACGGCGCACGTGGCCGCGACGACGGCCGGCGCCGGCATTCCCCGGCACGATCGCGACGTGAAGTGGGACGCGATGCGCAAGGTGCTCCGCGGCGAGATCCCCGTGTTCTTCCACGCCAACTCCTTCGCGCAGATCCGCGCGGTGCTGCGCTTCATCGACGATCAGAAGCTCGCGCGCGCCGTGTTGGTCGGCGGCGACGACGCACCGCTCCTTGCACGCGAGTTGGTCGAGCGGCGCATCCCGGTGATTTGCGATCCCACGCTCGCGATGCCGCGGCGCGGCGACGATCCGTACGACGCGGCGTTCACGCTCCCCGCTCGTTTGCGCGAGGCCGGCGTCGTGTTCTGCATCTCCGACGGAGGCGGAGCGTCCAACGCGCGCAACCTGCCGTACCACGCGGCGATGGCTGCGGCGTACGGTCTCCCGCCGGAGGAGGCGGTGAAGGCGATCACGCTCTCCCCCGCGCAAATCCTCGGCGTCGACAAGATGATCGGCTCGATCGAACCGGGAAAGGTCGCGGACGTGTTCGTGGCCGACGGCGATGCGCTGGAAATCGCCACGCAGGTCGAGCGCGTGTTCATCACCGGCAAGGAGGTATCGATGGAGACGCGGCAGACGCGGCTCTTCCAGAAGTACGACGCACGGCCGCGGGGTCCGAAGGCGCGCGTGCGCTAGTTGCGAACGACGCGGCGCACGGCGCGCCATTCGTGCGCGAGAATCGCCCAGCGCTCGTGGTCGCGCCATCGTCCGTTGATCTTGAGATAGTCGCGCGAGAGTCCTTCGAGACGGAAGCCAGATCGCTCGACGAGTGCGCGGGAGCGCTCGTTCGTGGGTTGGATGTTCGCCTCCACGCGGTGCAGACGCAGCGTGCCGAACGCGTAGTCGAGCGCGCGCGCGAGAGCCTCGGTGAGCAAGCCGCGACCCGTGAAGCCGTGCGCGCCGTAGTAGCCGGTGTACGCACTGCAGAAAAGCCCGCGCACGATCTCGCTGAAGTCGACGCCGCCGACGAGCGCTCCGCTGTCGCGTGCAAACACCAAGAACGACCGCCGGCGATCCGTCCACGCCGTGTTGACGAATCGATTGAACGTTGCGCGCTCGCCCGGCAGGGTGATCCACGGGTGATGCAGCGCGCGACTCTGCTCCACCATCGCCGCGAACGCGGGCCAGTCGGACAGACCCGGCGGTCGCAGGTCGACGCGTGCGGCGCGGAGGCACGGTAGGGACGAGGGGGACGCTCCACGCGCGGTCATTCTGTCGCTCCCTCCATATGGCACTGGCGCGGCGCGCGCGTCTTCGTTATGTCTCCGCACGTGCGAGCCTTGCCGCAGTCCACACCGCTTCGCGCGTTCGGTCAAGCGCTCTTCGCCGTCACGGCGTGGGGCGGATCGTTCATCGCCACGAAGATCGCGCTGCGCGACCTCGATCCCGTGACGTTGGTGTGGGCGCGCTTTACCGTGGGCGTGGCGATTCTGGGCGTCGCCGCGCGCGCGCGCGGAGAGTTGACGCGCGTCTCGGCGCGCGATGCGCTCGCGTTCGCCGGTCTCGGATTCATCGGCATCACGTTGCATCAGTGGCTGCAGTCCACCGGATTGCGCACGACCGGTGCGGCGACCACCGCGTGGATCATCACAACGATCCCGGTGTTCATGGCGCTCCTCGGGTGGATCATGCTGCGCGAACGCATCACGGTTCGGCAGTGCGCGGGCATCGCGCTCGCGTCGGCGGGTGTGGTGGCGATCGTGAGCCGCGGGGCACCGGGCGCACTCGTGCACGGACGCGTCGGGACGATCGGCGACGTGTTGGTTCTGCTCAGCGCGCCGAACTGGGCGCTGTTCTCCGTGCTGTCGCGCCGCGTGCTTGCGCGTCACAGCGCGTCACGCACAATGTTCTACGTGATGCTGTGGGGGTGGATCTTCTGCAGCGTTCTCCTGCTCGTGCGTGGGGATCCCGGGGCGCTCGCGCACGTCCACGGCGCGGGCTGGATGGCGCTGGGGTTCCTCGGCGTGGTGTGCTCGGGGCTCGCGTACATCGCGTGGTACGACGCTTTGAAGGAGTTACCCGCGGCGCGGGTCGGCGTGTTCCTCTACGTCGAGCCGCTCGTGGCGATGGTCGTCGCGGCGATTGTCCTACACGAACCGATCACCGCAGCGTCGCTCGTGGGTGGGGCGATGATTCTCGGGGGCGTGTCGCTCGTTACGCGTCGCTGAGCGCGTGCAGCACGAGCACCGTCATGTCATCGCCCGCTTCGACCCCGTTCAAGTGACGGCGCACGTCGGCGACAATGCGATTGGTGACCTCGCGCGCGGACAGCTCGGGCGGCAGCGAGTGCGCAAACGCCTCGAGGCGATCCTCGCCGTACATCGCGTTCGAGGCGTCGGCCGCCTCGCTGATGCCGTCCGTGAAGAACACGATGCGATCCCCGGGCGCGAGTGCGATCGCATCCTCCTGGAAGGCAGCACCGGGGAGAATCCCCAGCGGCACGCCGCCCTTGTCGAGCAACTGCGTGGCGCCGTCACGACGCACGACAACGGGATGATTGTGCCCGGCGTTCGCATACACGACGCGCCGCGTGCCGAGCTCGACGCGCGCGAGCACGAACGTCGCGAACTGCCCCGGCGTGATGCTGTCGTGCAATAGCGTGTTGATCGTCCCCAGCATCGCGGAGACGGAGAGCCCGCTGCGCGCCTGCGTACGCAACGACGCCTGCAGCAACGCCGATTGCAACGCCGCGGGCACACCCTTCCCCGACACGTCGGCGATCGCGAGCAGGATCGCGCCGTTGTCCGCGGGCACAACGTCATAGAAGTCGCCGCTCACCTGCTTCGAGGAGATGTTCACCGCGTGCACGTCCCAGCCCGGCATGTCGGGAAACGTCTCGCGCAGAAACGACCGTTGAATGCGCCGGGCCATGTTCAACTCCTCCTCGGCGCGCGCCTTCTCGATCGCTTGGTGGTAGAAGTGCATGGCGTAGTTGATCGCGCCGAACAACACGGCGAACAGCACGGCGTACATCCCGGCGAGCGCGACGCCGCGCATAGACGTCAAGCGCATTTCCGGCCAGATCAGTCCCGCGATGGAGAACCCGACGAACGTGGCGGCGATGCTCGTCACCATGAAGAGCAGTCCGACGCGCAGCGACGTCGCCGCCGTGCGCGTCTCGCGCGGGGGAAACCAGCGCGGCACCACGAAGCACTCCACACCCCAGATAGCCAGCGCGATCGTGTAGCCGATCACGAGAGACACGAGGTACGCCCCGACGTACGACGACCACGCGCCGTCTCCGAAGACCGTCCCGAAGAAGACGCCGAAGAGAATCGCGATCAGCGGCAGACGCCACGCGAGGCGCACGAGCGCCTGCAGCGCGGTGGGTTCCTGGTGCGGACGGAAACGGCGGAGGCGCAGCATCGGTTCGGAGACCTCCTTTCGCCGCACACAGTAGCGAAGTCGCGGGTGTGCGCGCTACGCAGGTCCGCCGAATCGCCTGGCCGGAGCCCTGAACGGTCGCGTGCGCGCGACGAGTGGTCAGGTACACGGCCTTGACCGCATCGCCCAACACACACATGATCGCTCCTGCTTCGGGACAAGCGCGACAAACAGGAGCCCGGTGACCGCACGAGGCATTCGACTCTCCCGCACTGCACGCTACACCGCGCGGTATCACGTTCCGGCGGCGGCGCTCGAAGGCGTCGTCGCCGGCGTGTTCTTGCTGAACGACGTCGTCATGCGGAAGACGCTCGCCGCCAGCGCGATCATGGTGACCGTGCTCGTCATGGCCACGCCCGTGTCGCAATTGCTCGCGACCGTGTGGGGCACGCTCATGGACGGACGGCCGAAGCGGCGCTTCATTCTCACGATGGGCGGCGGCGGACGGCTCGCGCTTCTGGCCGTGGCGGCGGCACACACGCCGCTCGCGTTCGCTGCGCCGATCATCGTTTCCCTCGCGATGGCCAACGCGCTCGTGCCCGCGCTCAACGCGATCTATCAAACGAACTACGCGAACGCGGAGCGCGGTCGCGTCTACGGTTGGGTGCTCTCGATCACCGCCGTGTCGACGATCCTCGCCTCGATGATCGCCGGGGCGGTGATGGACGCGCACGCCGGCGCATATCGCGTGATCTACCCGATCGCGGGCCTGATCGGCGTGGGCTCGGCGTATCACTACTACCGCATCCGGCAGCGCAGCGTGCCAGGGCGTGTCGAACGCTATCGCCCGACGCGCGTCGTCGCCGACACAGCCGACGTGCTGGAGGTCGCCGCCGAGTGGTTGCGCGACGTGCGGCGCGCGTTGCGCAATCCGTTCGCCGGTTCCGTCAGCACGTTCCGGCGCGATCGCGGGTTCTTTCAGTTCGAAGTCGCGTTCATGGTGTACGGCATCGCGTGGATGATGCTGCAGCCCGCACTCCCGCTGTTCCTCGTCGACGAGATTCACGTGCAGTAC
>CAZEPH010000171.1:0-6064 GCA_964514075.1 uncultured bacterium
AATTCCGCTTCGAGGTGCCGCGCGCGAGTTAGTGCGTGACGACGAACGCGCCCGAGGCGCGAGCGTCCCGCCCGTCCAGCACACACCGCGCGACGGCACCGCCCCGTCGTCCTCCGCGCTTTCGCCCCGCACGAGTGACTACGGTGCGAGAAGCACGCGTGCCTCCGCGCCGGCGGGCGACCGGAAGAGATAGATGCCGCGGGGAGCCGGAGCCCCCGTGTGCAAGCGCCCGTCCCACTCCGCAAGCGTACGTGTGCCGCCCTGCCGCGTCGAGGCGCGCGCGACTACACGGCCGCGTGCATCGATCACCTCGATGCGATCCGCGGCACCAGCGAGCGTCACGCGCACGGGTCGCGCATGCGCGACGACGGTGACCGACGGCTCCCGCACGTCCGTGTGTGCGTCCGTCAGCCACGAACCGTCGTCCTCATCGCTCGCTGCCGCAACAACGGGACGCCCGTTCGCGGTGGTGATGGTGAACGTCAACACGTCCTCCGCGAGCACCGGCCACGGCGCAGCGGCCGCCACGCGCGACGTCCAGGTGAACGTGCCCGTGCCTGCGGTGGACGGGATCGTCTTGGAGAACGACAGCGTGCGCACCTCGCCGGGGGCGAGAGTGAGCGTCTTGAATCCGCCGACGGGGTTCTTGGGCGTCGCTTGGCCGTTCGGCAGCACGACCTCGTCCCACTGCTTCCACGTTTGCGTCGCGCCGCTCGTGTTCACCACATCGTACGTGAACGAGAGCAGCCCGCCGCGCGACACGGTGATCGCGTGCGTGGAAAGACGCACATCCGCAAGCGATGTGTCCGCGGGGAACGCGGAGCGGTACCAGTACAGCGCGGGCCCGCGGTTCTCGCCGACGAGTTGCGCGATCTGCGAATCCGGGGGATGGAACGACGTGCCGACCTCCGGGGTCATCGAGTACGCACGCGGCTTCACCACCGTGTCACCCCACCACCAATCGTCCGCCTCGCCGTTGGTGAGGTACAGTTCCCATCCGATCAGGGTGTCGTACCCGTTCGCGCGGGCGAGCGAATCCGCGGCCACACGGAACGTCAGATCCTCCGACGTGTAGATGTTGTTCGCGTATCCCCACGGGTAGATGTACTCGCGTCCGTACGAGTGCCAGTCGATGTTGCGCACGAAGCGATGCTGCGCGGCGAAGTCGCGCAGCGCGGCCGTCTCCGGCTCGGAGAACGGCGCAGTCCCACGATACGTGTCGCTCCCGCTGTTCCCGCTCGACCCGATGTTGTCGATGCCCCACTTGAACGAGTAGTTGCGGTTCAAGTCCACGCCGAAGGTCCCGCCGCCGTTGTTGCGCCTGTTCTTCCGCCAGAACTCGTCCACGTTCGCCACGTAGACGAGGCCGTCCGGGTTGAGTGTCGGGATGATCCAGGTTTGCAGCTTGTTCACGATGTCCGTGGCTTCGCCGTTCGTGACGTAGCCGTCGGTCAGCGTGTGCAGGATGTCGAGCGGGATCTCCACGCTGATCAACTCGCGCGCGTGGTGATTGCCGACGCACAACACCTCGGGCTTCGTCGGGTCGGTGATCCCGGGCGTCGTCGAGACTTGGATCGCCCAGATGTCGCGACCTTCGACGCTGCGGCCGATCGACACCACGTCGCTCGTGATGGTCGGATGTGCGGCGTGCACGGCCTGCATGTCGGCGAGCGCTTCCTCGTAATTGTGGAAACCGCCGAGATCCGGTGCGGCGCCGACGTTGCGCAGAAACGTCGCGTGCATGTCCGCGTCGACGACGCGATATAGGAACCCGCGTTGCGTGAGCGCGTCCGCGCCGCGCCGCGTGACGACCACGTCCGCGTACGTGGCGCGCACGTTTTCCGTGACGTCCAGGTCTAGCGCGAGCAGGTCGCGCAGGTCGGACGGCGTGCGCAGCGTGACGCGCACGAGTTGGTGCAGCTCCGGTGTGGGACGCGCGATCGCCGCCGTCGCAAGAACGCACGCCAGAAGCGCGCCGGCCGTGGCCCGTCGCATCATTGTGGGTGACCTCCCGTCTCGAAAAACACGACCGCCCGCGGACCGGTGAGCCCGCGGGCGGCCTGTGAGTGCATTGGCGTGACTACTGCGCGAGAACGATACGCGCTGCGCCCGCCGGTGTGTGCACGAAGTACACGCCGCGTGCGGCCTGTGCGCCGGAGAGCGTGCGCCCGTTCCACGTGGCGCGTCCGTGTCCGCCGTCGACCGTGACGGGCGCGGTACCGACCAGGCGACCCGCCAGGTCCACCACACGCACCGTTGCCGGCGCGCCGGCGCCGTTCAGCGCAAAGCGCACCGAACGTCCGCTCACCGATACGCCGGACGTCGCTGCGGCGATCGCCGGTTCCTCGGTCAGCCACGACTCGTCGTCCACCGCGTTCGTCGGTTGCCCGATGCGGCTCTTCGACGGGGCGGCCGTGGTGATCGTCACGGTCATCTTGTCGGAGGCCAGCACCGGCCACGGAGCGAACTGCGCGACCTTCGACTCCCACGTGAACGTCGTCGGGTTGATCGTCGATGGGATCGCCCTCGACACGCTGAGCGTGCGCACTTCACCCGGTGCGAGCGTGAGCGTCTTGTAGCCGCCGATCGGGTTGCCGTTCGCCGGCTTCGTGCCGTTGATCACGACCTCGTCCCACTGCTTCCACGTGACCGTGTTCGCCGTGTTGTTCGTCACGTCATAGGTGAACGAGAGCGTGTTGCCGCGCTGAATCGTGATGTTGTCCGCGGACTGGACGAGCGAAGCGCTCGTGTGGTCGTTCACTCCCGCGGAACGCATCCAGTACAAAGCCGGTGCGCGGTTCTCCGCGATGAGTCCCGCCACTTGGCTGTCCGCCGGGTAGAACGCCGCACCGATCTCGATCGTCGCCGCGAAGCACTGTGGCTTGGCGACCGTCTCGCCGTACATGTAGTCGGTCCACTCGCCGTTGACGTTGTAGAGCAACTCCCACGCGGTGCCGTTCGCGTAGCCGTTGGAGCGCGTCACCGAGTCGCCCGCCGTGTGGAACGTGAGACGGTCTGGGCACTGAATGTCCTGGTAGCCCCACGGGTAAATGTACAGATCACCGTACGAGTGGTAGGAGATCGCGCGCGTGAAGCTGCGGGCGGCCATGAAGTCGCGCAAACGCTGCGTCTCCGGCTCGGAGAATGCCGCGGTGCCACGGTACGTGTCGCTGGATCCGATGTTGCTCGATCCGTTGTTGTCGAAGCCCCACTTGTACGAGTAGTTGCGGTTCAGGTCCACGCCAACGCTGCCGTCGCCGTTGTTCCGGCGGTTCTTGCGCCAGAAGTCGTCCACCGTTTCGCAGTACACGTGGCCGTCCACGTTCAGCATCGGGACGAACCACACTTCCTTCGTGTTGACGATGTCCGTCACCTCGGTGTTGAGGCCGTAGCCCTCGGTGAGCTGGTGGATCAGATCGAGCGGCACCTCCACGGACATCGGCTCGCGCGCGTGGTGGTTGCCGACGAACAGCACGTCGGGCAGGTTCGGATCGTTATCGTTGAAGCCCGGGTTGATGGACACCTTCATCCCCCAGATGTCGCGGTTCTCGAGGCTCTTGCCGATCGAGACCACGTCGCTGGTGATGGCGGGGAAGGCCGCATGAACGGCCTGCATGTTCGCGAGCTGCTCCGCATAGGTCGAGAAGATGCTCGGGTACAGCGTGCCCGCGTCCAAGGTGTGCTCGCGACGCAGGGTCGCCACCATGTCGGGGTCGATCACGGTGTAGACGAAGCCGCTCTTCACGAGCCGCGCAACGTCCGCGTCATCGGCGACGACGTCCACGTACGTGTCGCGCATGTTCTCCGTGAGGTCGAAGTCCTGGGCGACGAGGTCATGCAAATCCGCGGGCGTGCGAAGCGTGACCCGGACGAGTTGACGATGGTGATCGCTCTTGGCGAAAGCGGCTGCGCCGGCGCACAAGACGGCGGCCGTTGCGAATGCGGTGATGAAGCCACGATGAAGCCGCATGAAGGCAGTACTCCTCTCAAGAAACGGACGTATTCCGCCCGCGCGGTTCGCGGGCAGAGGAGCATCGTGCTGTTGTGGAGAGGTCAGCACGCGGCAATTGCGTTCGAAAAGCTTAGCACGCAGGTCGCCACCAGGACGAGTCGCATTCTGGTGGACGAATGTGTACGGCCCGTGGAGACCGCCCGTTCCTTTGCTCGCTCCGCCGCGGCATGTTCGCGCAGTGTCCGAGCACGCGTCTCGTAGGCGGACGCGGAGTCCATCGACGCTCCCGTTTTGCGCAGGGCAAGGGCGTACTCCTCGTAGATCGCGGCTCTTTCGAGCGGCCAGATCGAGCGATCGGCGCCCTCCGTGCGGAGCGCCGCGCGGTACTGCTCCAGCGCGGCAGGCCACCGTGATTGATCTCGCTCCAGACGTGCGTAGCCGACTGAAAGCGCGGTCTGCAGGGGCTTCCCCGCCGGAATCGCCGCCCGTGCGCGGTCGAAGTAGGCGCGCGCGGCGGTCGCGTGCCCGAGCGCGTACTCCGCCTCTCCCGCCGTGATCAACGGCCGGATCGCACGTCCGGCAGAATTCACCGATGCTGTCTCGTCACCCAGGAGCCGCCGCGCCGCGCCGCGCGCGCCGGCTGCGTCTCCCGTCGCGAGCAGGCAGTTGGCGTAGAGCTCGTCGATCGTCCGCGTCATCGTCTTGTTCGGCTCGCGCTGCCGTCCGTGAACGGCCCTCGCCTGCGCCACACACCAGAGTGCGCGCTCGTACTCTCCCATGCACCCCAGAACGTGCGACCAATCGAGGAACGTCCACACGCGATCCGGGTGATCCGGGCCGAGGACGGACGCCTGCAACGGAACGACTCGCGCGAACTCGCGCGAGGCTTCTGCGTACCTGCCGAGATGGTCCAGCACCCCCGCGAGTGCATTCCGAGAGGTGAGAACGCGTGGATGCGTCGGACCCGCCTTCCGTGTGACGAGGGCGGCCGCTTCTTGAAAGCCGCGGAGCGCACTGGCGTACCGACCGAGTTGCCACTGTGCCGCAGACAGGTTCGTCAAGTAGTCGGCGAGCGCCATCGTGTCCGGATGCGCCCGGGCGCGCTCCATCGCGTAGCACTTCTCGAACAAGATCAGGGAGCGCTGCGGGTCGGTCATGCCGTACGCGTTGCCGACGCCATTCATGCTGCGGATGAGATCCGCCACCGGCGTGCCGCGCGCGCGCTGCCGAATCGCGAGTGCTGTTTCGTAGTGCGTGCGTGCGCCTCGATAGTCTCCCGACTCACGGAGGAGCGCACCCAGCACATACTCCGCGCGTGCGACGGCGAGGCTGTCCATGGGCCGCTGTGCACGCCGGAGCGCCAGAGACTGTTCGACGAAGGGCCGCGCCGCGGCATACACGCCGAGGTTCTTGTACACGGTGCCGAGCGCGAGCAGGAGGTGCGCGCGGACCGACGGTTGCGACGTGAGCATCGAGTCAATGCGGGCGGCGCTGCGATCGAGGATCTCGCGGGCGGTGACGGAGTTGCCGCGTGCTTCGCCCGGATCGGCGATGCGGAACGCCTCCTCGAGGAACGACGTGACCTGTTCCGCCGTCTCGGTCTGCGCGTGCGCTCGGGCGGCCTCGACGCGCGCCCGCGCTTCCGCGCGCCGCGCGCGCAGGAGCGCGACGCTCGTGCCGATGATGCCGCCGATCAACGAGAGCGTGACGAGCCCCGCGAGGGCCGCCGCAACCGGATGCCGCCCCGCGAGCAGGCGGAGTTGGTAGAGCGTGCTCGCCGGACGCGCGTGGATCGGGTGCCCGGCGAGGAAGCGGCGAATGTCGTCGGCGAGGAGAGCGGCGCTTTGGTAACGGAGCGCGGGGTCCTTCCGCAATGCCGTGAGCACGATCGTGTTGACGTCGCTTCCGATGCGCGGGGAGCGCGCGGGCGTGTCGGCGATGACGCGCAGCGACGCCGCCACCGACCCGGGCACGATGTCGTACGGCGCCGCGCCGGTGAGCATTTCATAGAGGAGAACGCCCAGCGAGTACACGTCGCTGCGCGCGTCGATGTCCGCGGCGTCCGGACTTGCGTGCTCGGGGCTCATGTACGCGAGGGTGCCGAGCACGCGC
>CAZEPH010000172.1:0-6057 GCA_964514075.1 uncultured bacterium
ACACGTACTGGAACGAGATGACGGATGTCTGCTCGCACTCGAAGTCGAACTCGAGCACCGTCGCGTCGTAGGTCGTGTAGCCGGGAATCTGGTTGTCGAGATCGGGATCGCCCGGCAGCCCGTTGTCGAACGACGTGCCGTCACCGAGGTTCGGCCCGACGAGCGTCACGATATCTCCGCTGCTCAAGACGATCCCCGAGTCGATGCCCACGATACCCGCGCCGCCCACGAACAAGCCCGCGGCGTTCGGTGCGGCGATCAGGGTCGCATTGGAGACCGCCACGCTCGGCCCGACGAGGCACTGCAGCAGCTCGTTCAGTCCGGCGGGCTGCACCTGAATACCCCCGACGAGGGGGCGATGCTGGTAGTTGTCGCCGCCGCGCGGAACGACCGGCCGGTCGGCGGCCGAGGCGGAGCACGCGGCGAGAACCGCGCATGCGACGAGGCGTCGCACGGTCACGAAACGCATGTGTCTTCCTCCTGCGCCGCCGGGTGGCGGCGCGCGATGCACTGAATGCGCGGCAGGATGTGCGAACGCGAGCGTCGCGGCGAGTTTCGACGCGTGGTGGGGGCGCACCCGCGGGAACCGCGCATAGTCATCGAACCACCTCGGCGGGGCGGAGGGCATCGATCCTTGGCAGGGTGCGGGGCGGTGCGTTGGGTGAAACACCAGGTGCGCGGACGGCGCCTCCGGAGCATCCTCTCGACTGAGGTGCGCCTCCCGGAAGCGCCGCCGCTGGCCGTTGCGAGCAGCAACGGAGGGGGGATCAGCGCGCGTCGCTCACGACCGTGATGACGGGCGTTTCGCGGTTCTCGAGCGTCGCGACGTGCCACGTGTAGTCCGTCGCCCGGTCGCTCGCGTTGATCACGTCGATCGTCAGGCGGCCGCCCGGCGCACGGAAGAACGCGACCGGCGTCGCCGACGCATCGAGCGACGACGCGATGGTGCGTTCGCCCCGTGTCACGACGATGTCCAAGTCCACGCCGTGCCCGTCCAGCGCGATGAGGAGCATGGATCCCGCGGCGGGCGACATCTCAAATGTCTCGGCGGAACGCGCGGCGATGTGCAACGTCGCGCCCGATTGCAGCACCTCCGGAGCCGGCCGGTTCAGCAGGCCGTCGCTCGCGCGCGGGGCCTGACGTTCGACGATCGGCGGCGCCGCCCTTTCCGATGGAACGGAGGCGGCCTGCGCCGCGCTCGCCCCCGCACACAGCGTGGAGAGCAACAGGGTGGTCAGTGCGGTCTTCATGATGAACCTCCTTTTGCATCGCACGGCAGGTGGATGACGCTTCGGAGGTGAAGTCGGCGCCGGCGTGCGAGGCGTGACAAGAAAACGCGCCGTGTGCGAATCTGCGGCGGAGATGTCACGCACGCGCTGCGAGGCGCGACTCTGGACGGAGGGAAGGCGTGCCGGGGGAACACCAGATCGAGTTTCTCACCGCTGCGCGGGAGTTTCGCCGCATGGTGGCCGCTCGCTTGTACCGGCACGATCCGTCGCTTGTCGACGATCTGGCGCAGGAGGCGTCGATCCGACTCTTGCGTATGGCGCGTTCGGAGGACATCCGCTCCGTGGAGGCAGCGATGAAGCACGTGGTTCGGCTCGTGATCATCGACCACATTCGCAAACGCGACCCGTGCGCGACCGCGCTTCCTTTGGAAGATCACGGCGACGGAGCGCTGGCCGCACCGGCGCGCCTCATGGGGCGGGCGGCGTCCACGATCCTCCGGGCGTTCGAGCACGGCGGGTTGACGCAGTGCTGCGATCGCACGCGCGACGTGCTCGACGGGCTCACGTGGAGCGAGGTCGCGCGGCGTGACAACCGCACGGAGACGGCCGTGCGCAAGGAGTGGTCGCGATGCGTGAGCGCACTCCGCGATGTGATCGGCGACGGGGGCGCGCTCCTGGGAGAGTGGGGATGAGCGCGATGGACTCATGCCCGCCGGTGGACGCTCTCGTCCAATCCGTGCTCCGCGTTGCGGACGACGCGACGGCCGCGCGCGTCGAGGCGCATGCGGCCGCGTGCGGCCGGTGCGCGCGCGCCGTGCGCGAATTGGAGCGCGCCCGCGGCGCGGCGGACGCCACGGCGCACCTGGACCCTGCACTCATCGCGCGGTGGGACGCGCTGCACGGGGACGAACGCAGCGCGGAGGTCGCCACGGCGCTGGTACATCTCCGCGCGTGTGAGGAGTGTGCGTCGGATCTGGATCACGCGCGCGCCGCACGCGCGGCCTTTGCCGCGGCGCCTACTGCGATCCACGATCACGCGGTACGCATGCACCTCCCGGCGGCGGCCGAGCGCGCGGTGGATGCGGTGCGCGAGTTCTTCGCCGCGCTGATCGCCCAGGGCGGATACGCAGTGCCGGCGGCGGCGGCCCGGGGGTCGGAGCCCGCGGCGCGTTTCGACGCGGCGGCCGCGCTCTCTGCGGTGACGCGCGGCGAACAGGTGCGGCTCACCCTGGGCGATGGTGTCAGCGCCCTCGTCTCGCACGACGTCGCCGGCGCCGCCCTCGTCGTCTCCGACGTGCGTCGCGCGGACGGCGCCGCACCGGACGCGGTGCTCATCGTGCGAAACGACGCGGAGACCGTCGCTGTGTCCGACGAGACGGGCGCGGTCCGCATTCCGTTCGCGGACATGCACGGCGACCTCGCCCTTCACCTTCGCACGTAGCGCCGCCGTGCACCCGCCTGTCTGCGAACTCCGCCTCGGTGAGACATCCCTGCGCGTGCGGTGGCGCGAGGGCGACGCCACGTCCGAGTGGATGCCGCCGTTCGACCGGCGCGGCGCAGCGGATCTTCTCGCGCGCATCGGACCCGGCCGGCGCGGCGTGCGCGGATCTCTGCGCGACGATCCGCGCGTCGTCGACGATCTCGGCGTGCATCTGTTTTCTTCGCTCGACGACGCGGACGCGGGGCGCACGTTCACGAGCGCCGTGCGGGCGGGCGAGCCGATGCGCGTCCGCGTGCACTGCGACACGCCATGGCTCGCCGCGCTCCCGTGGGAATACCTGCGCGATCCGCACGCTGTCGGAGCGCTTGCGCTGTCGGAACACACGCCGATCGTGCGCGCCGTGGATGCGTCCGCATCACCCTTTGGAGGAGCGCCCGCCGTGATCGACGCGCTGCGCGTGCTCCTCGTCACGGCCAGCCCGAAGGACCGGGACCCGATCGACGGCGACCGGGAGTGGGACATCGTGCGCGCGGGTGCGCGCGAGTTGGCCGCGCGGGGGCGTGCAACCTTCGCGCGCGTGGATCGCGCGACGCGCCGCTCGCTGGCGCAGGCGCTCCTCGATGGGCCGTGGCACGTCGTGCACGTGGTGAGCCACGGGTCGATCGACGCGCTGCGCGGCGAGGGCGTGTTGTGGTTCGAGGACGAGAAGGGGTTGTCGGACCCCGTCACCGCGGGCGAGTTGGCTACGCTGCTGCACGACGCGCGCCGCGCGACGCGCCTCGTGGTGGCGAGCGCCTGCGACGGCGCGCGCACCGGCGTCGACGACGCGGCAACGAGCATCGGCGCCGGGCTCGTGCGCGCGGGCCTGCCGCAGGTGGTCGCGATGCAATTCGAGATCGACGAGGACGCCGCCGCCGCGTTCGCCGGCGCGTTCTACACCGCGCTCGGCGAGTGCGGTGCGGTGGATGCGGCGCTGGCCGTGGCCCGGCGGGTCCTCGCACAGGATCGCTTCGGCGCGCAATGGGGCGCACCCGTGCTCTTCGCGTGCGGCGACGATCTGCGTGTGTTCGAAAACGTGGCGTCGTCCGCGCGCATCCTCGCGTACGTCGTGGTGACCGCGCCGCACGGCGCGCGCACGGTCGCCGTGCGCCACTCGCGCGTGACGTTCGGACGCTACGTCCTTCCACCCGACATCGCGCTCGACGACGCCGGCGTGTCGCGCCTGCACGCCGAGATCGTGATCGGCGCCGACGGTTTCGTCGCGCGCGATCTGGGGAGCGTCAACGGAACATTCGTGGCGGATGACGCCGAGCGCATGACGGCGCCGTGCACGCTGCCGTTCGGGTCGACCATCCGCCTGCCGCCGTACACGATTCGCGTAACGTCGCCCGACGATCCGCCGGCCGCGGGGCGCACCGCGGAGATCGCGTAGCGCGGCGCTACGCGCCCGACATCGTGAGGATCGTGTGCGCCACGGCCAGCTTCGGCATGAGATTGCGCGCGAGGTCTTCCTGCAACGCTTCGAGCGCGCGCACGCGGCGGGCGAGAGCGGCGCCGTCCAGCGACGTGGCGTCGGCGCGAATCTCGCGCGCGAGATCTGCATGCGCAAACGCTTCGTCTGCCGCACCCGCACGGGCGAGCATCACGTCCTCGTAATAGAGCAACGCAAGCTGCGCGAGGCGCGCGAGGCGATCGCGGTCGCGCGCCTCTCCACTCGGCGCGACGGCGCGCGCGACGGTCGCCGCAGCGGACGGATTCGGCGTGCGTGCGGCGGCGACGAGCGCCATCGCATCCTCACGAGCATCGCTCACGGATTCCTTCGCGAGTCGGAGCGCGCGCGGCAGGCTCCCCCCGGCGAGGCCCGCCGCGAGACGCGCGTTGCGTGCGTCCACGCCCGCACGCTGGGTGAGTTCGCGCGCGAGAACATCGCGCGGAATCTCCCCGAAGTGCACCGTGCGGCAGCGCGAGCGCACCGTGTCGAGCAACGCGTCGGGACGCGCGGTCGTGAGAAGGAGATGCGCGAACGACGGCGGCTCCTCGAGCGTCTTGAGCAACGCGTTCTGTGCGGAGAGCGTCATCGCGTCCGCGTCGCTCAGCACCACGACGCGCTTCTCGGATTCGACGGGCTTCTTGGCGATCTCCGCTTGCACGTACCAGCGCACGGCGCCGATGCCGATGGACGTCGCCTTCGCCCCGGCACGGATGTCGTACACGCCGCCTTTCTTCGCTTCTGCTTTGAGCCGGTCGTCGAGCGCCTTGCGCACGCGCAGAAGTGTGGACGTGACGTCGTCCGCGGTCTCGCCGTCCTCGCGCTCCGTCGGGACGACGACGAGCAAGTCGGGGTGTGCGATCTTTGCCGAGAGACGGCACGCACGGCAGCCGTCGCACGGTGGCTCAGCGCCCGTGCACAGGAGCGCGCGTGCCGTTTCGAGCGCGGTGGTCGTCTTCCCCACACCGCTCGGACCGTGAAAGAGCAGCGCATGCGGCACGGCCCGCTCGTGGACGGAGCGTGCGAGCGCGGCGACGGCGGAATCCTGCGCGAGGATGCGGGCGAACGACATGGCGGCCATGCTGTCGGTCGGCCTGCGCGCCGTCAAGCGACGAACGCATGGGTGTCATTGACATTGCCCCCGTCCCGGCGGAACGTTGCCGGTCGCATGGTCCCCACCCTCATAGCGAACCGGTTCCGGCTCGTGAGCGAACTCGGTCGCGGCGGCATGGCCGTTGTCTGGCGCGGGCACGACGAAACGTTGCGGCGCGACGTTGCCGTGAAAGTCATGTCTGACGAACTGACGGCATCGCCGGACGCCCGCGCCCGGTTTCTCCGCGAAGCGCACGCCGCCGCACTTCTGGATCACCCCGGCATCGTCACCGTGCACGACAGCGGCGAGAGCGACGGCGTCCTGTACATCGCGATGCAGTTGATCGACGGCGACACGCTCGAGGCGCGCGTGCGGCGGAGCCAGGTGCCCGTGCGCGAGTGCGTGCGCATCGCCTGCGAGGTGGCCGCTGCGCTGGAGCACGCGCACGCGCGCGGCGTGACGCACCGCGACGTGACGCCGCGCAACATCATGTGCACGCGCGACGGGCGCGTCGTCGTGCTGGACTTCGGGCTCGCGAGCGTGGCGGATGCAACGCGCGTGACGCGGAGCGGCGCGATCGTCGGCACGTGGCCGTACGTTGCGCCGGAAGTAATTCGCGCCGCCCCGCACGCCGATCGCGATCCACGTCTCGACATCTACATGCTTGGCGTCGTGCTCTACGAGGCGCTCACGGGCGCGCCGCCGTTTGCGGGGGATCGCATCGAGGCGGTGAGCGCGGCGATCCTGCACGGGGCTGTCGAGCCGCCGAGCGGTCTCCAGCGCTTCGGTGAGGATCGCCTCGGCA
>CAZEPH010000173.1:0-6004 GCA_964514075.1 uncultured bacterium
GGCGCGCCGGTCGTTCATGCCGTCGTGGGGATGGGCCGCGCTCGCGGCCGCCGCCGCGCTTCTGCTCGCACTCGGCGCCGTCACGTATTCCCTGTGGTCACAGGTGCGGTCGCTGAAGAACGCACCCGTTGCGGAAGACACCACGCCGCCGCCGATCACGCCGGGCGAGGACAGCAGCGCGTACTGGAAGGAACGCTACGCGGAGCAGGTCGCGCTGGCGCAGCTGCAGTCGAACGATCTCAACGCGCGGCTCGAGGCGGCCCTGCAGAAGGCACAGGAGAGCGACGCGCTCCGTCCCGAGGTCGCGGAGCTGAAGCGCAAGCTCGGCACGCTCGAGGATCTCAACAAGCTACTCGGCGATCCCGAAACGCAGGTCGCGCTGTTCAGCCCGACGGACAACGCGAAAGCGCAATTCGCGGGCGCGGCCGTGCGCGTCGTGTGGAACGGCGCGAAGAAGCGCGCGTTCCTCCTCGGGAACGACCTGCCGCAAACGGTGGGCGATCAGGTCTACGAGATGTGGACGATCGCGTCGTCGGGTGTGCCCGTTCCTGCAGGATGGTTCCGCGTCGGAGCCGACGGCATCGGCATCAACTCGACGGGCGAGCTGGCGGAGATTCCCACAGCGCAGTTGTTCGCGATGTCGAGTGAGCCACACGGTCCGGCCGACAAGCCGTCGACCGTCGTGATGGTCTCGAAGTGAGCGCGAGGCGCTTGTCTTGACTGCGCGCCTCGCGCTTCCGTACGCTCTCGCCGAACCGCACCGGAGCTGGCGTAGCTCAATTGGCAGAGCAATTGATTTGTAATCAATAGGTTGGGGGTTCGATTCCCTTCGCCAGCTCCATCTGCCCCTCCTCCGTCACAATCGCGACGCGCGCATCCAAGGCGATGCAGCCGTCTCCCGGCGGGAGCACGACCAGTGGATTGATGTCGATCTCCGTGATCTCCGGATGATCGCCCACGAGTTGCGAGAGCCGCAGGATTACCTGCTCGAGTGCGGCCACGTCGCCCGGCGGCGCACCGCGGAATCCGTCGAACAACCGCGCGCCGCGCACGCTCCGCACTAACTCGCGTGCGTCGCGGTCCGTGAGCGGGTGCACGCGGAACGCGACGTCGCGTAGCAGCTCGACGTACACGCCACCCATTCCGAACATGATCACGGGGCCGAACACGGGATCTGCCGTCGCGCCCACGATGGTCTCGATTCCGCCGGGCACCATTTCCTGCAGCAAGACACCGGACATGTCACCGTCGCGGTTCTTCTCGCGCAAGCGCGCGACGATCGCGTCGAAGGCGGCGGCCGCCGCCTGCGGCGACTCGATGTCCACGATCACGCCGCCCACGTCCGACTTGTGCGTGATCGTGGGCGACACAAGCTTCGCAACCACCGGAAACTCCAGCGCGTGTGCAACGGCCTCGGCTTCCCTCGCGGAGTGCACGATGCGCATCGACGGCATTGCGATGTTGTACGCGCTCAGGAGACGTGCCGTCTCCAGCGGATCCAGCAGTCGCGCGCCGCGACGGCGCGCGTCGGAGAGCGCATCGTTCGCCGCGGTCGGCGACACGTCGGTGTAACGCAGCACGCGCCCCTCCGGCTCGGCGCGCCACGCGCCGTAGCGCGCCGCGCGCGCAAGCGCGATCGCCGCGGATTCGGGAAACGCATACGACGGGATGTGCCCCTCGTGCAACGAGCGCAGTCCTTCGGTGACGCCGTGCCGTCCGAGGAAGCACGAGACGACGGGTTTGGTGTTGCCCGCCGCGCGTGCCTCTTCCGCCACGCGGACGATTGCGTGCGCGACGTCCTGCGAGCGCGTCACGATGGGCGGTACGAACACCACCATCACCGCGTCGACGTTCGCATCCGCGAACAAGAGACGCGTCGCCTCCTCGTACACCTCCGGTGAGGCGGAGGCGATCATGTCCACGGGGTTGCCGACGCTCGCCTCCGCAGGGAGGAGCGCGCGCAACGCGTCCGTCGTTGCGTCCGTGAGCGTAGTTATCTTCAGCCCGTGACTCACACACGCATCGGTGGCCATGATGCCCGGGCCCCCTGCGTTCGTGATGATGCCCACGCGCCGCCCCGCGGGCGCTGGTTGGTGCGCCAGCAGCATCGCGACGTCGAACATCTCCTCCATGGTGTCCGTGCGGATCACGCCTGATTGCAGGAAGAGTGCATCGGCCGCGGTATCCGCGCCGGCGAGCGATCCCGTGTGCGACGTGGCCGCACGCGAGCCGGCGCGCGTGCGACCGCTCTTCACCGCGATGATCGGCTTGTGCCGCGCAACGCGCCGCGCGATCTGCGTGAAGCGCCGCGGGTTGCCGAACGACTCGAGGTACAGGAGCACGACGCGCGTGTGCGGATCGCGCTCCCAGTACTCGAGGAGGTCGTTTCCGGAGACGTCGGCCTTGTTGCCCACGCTGACGAACTGCGAAACGCCGATGCCGAGCGCTGCCGCGTGTTCAAGGATCGCAAGCCCCAGCCCACCGCTCTGGGACAGAAAGCCGACGGGACCGGCGGGCGGAAACGTCGGGGCGAACGTCGCGTCGAGGCGCACGTCGGGATCCGTGTTCACTACGCCGAGGCAGTTCGGTCCCACGAGTCGCATGCCGGAGCGATGCGCGATCTCGGCAAGCGCCTGCTCGCGCGCGCGTCCGGTCGCGCCGGTTTCCTTGAACCCAGCGCTGACCACGACGAGTGCGCGCACCCCGCGTCGCGCGCAGGCCTCGGCCACCTCCACGACGTGCGCGGCGGGGACGACGACCACAGCAAGGTCGGGCGTCTCCGGCAACGCTTCGACGCTCGGATACGCGCGTACCGAGTGTACGGCCTTGGCGACGGCGTTGACCGGATAGACCACACCCGTGAACCCGTGACGCAGGATGTTGCGGAAGATCTCCGCGCTCACGGTGCCGCGTGTGCGCGAGGCGCCGATCACGGCGATCGAGCGCGGTTTGAGAATGGCATCGAGTGAGTCGATTGCGTGTGCGTTCTGCGTCAGTGTGTCCATGGGCTCATCTCCCGATGTTCGCTCCGCGGATACTCCACGATTGACGGCCGGACACAAGCCACAATTCGTTCACTGCAACCAGCGGACCGCTTCGCTCACCGCGCGCGCGCACTATCCTCCGCGCATGATGCCGCTTGTACTCATGTGCGCGCTGGTGGTGGGAGAGCCGATCGAGACGTACACGTTTCGCTTCGCGCCACCCGAGACCGTCCATTGCACACAGACCATCGCCACCACGACGGTACATGCGATTGGAGATGTGCCTCCCATCGTGACGCGTTCCGTGTCGACCACCGACATTCGCATGACGCGGCGCGCCAACGGGTACGTCATGGTGGCGCGTCCCGTCTCGTCCACCGCGACGCGGAACGGCGAACCGTTCCGTGATCCGACGATGGTCCTGGACGGTCTCGTGTTCACGACATACATCACGGCAGACGGGCAGATCGACAGCCTCACGGGATACGACGCACTCGCGCAGCGCCTGGGAGTGAGGGAAGAGGTCCTGGTGCAGCGCGAGATCACCGAGTGGAACGGACGCATCGGCGAGTTCGTGGGCGCGACCCTCGCTCCGGGAGATTCGGTACGAAGCGCCATGGCGTATCCGCTCCCTCGGGGAGACACGCTCGTTTACGACACGTGGACGATCGTGCGCCCCGCTGAACCGTGTTCCACGGCGGAGTGCCTGCGCATCGATACGCGCTACGATGCCACGTCCCAGGATGGCACACGCATCGCCGGACACGCCACGCGCCTCATCGACCCCAACACCATGTTGATCTACATGGAGGACGCGGAGCGCACCATCACGATGCGGATCGGTCCGATGAGCGGCACTCTGACGGAAGAGCGCCGGTACACGTTCATCTATCGCTGACCGACCGTCGCGCAGTACGATGCGGCGCATGCCACCACGATTGATCTCCGCCCCGACGCGCATCGACGCCGTCGGAACGCCTCCGAAGCGCATCGACGAATACGTCGGACGCGTCACCACGGGCACGGGCGGCGTGAGCCTCGCCAAGATGGTCAGCCCAAGCGGGTGGAGCGAGCCCGGGCAGACGCCGGAGTTCGACGAGTACACGGTCGTCCTGCACGGCATGCTCCGCGTGGAGACGCGTGACGCGGTGATTGACGTGCACGCGGGTCAGGCCATCCACTGCGCCCGCGGCGAGTGGATTCGCTACAGCACGCCGGGCCCGCACGGCGCCGAGTACGTCGCCGTGTGTGTGCCCGCGTTCTCACCCGACACCGTGCATCGCGACACATGACGCGCCGCACGACCGCGCTGCTCGCGGTGTTCGTGCTGGCCGCGGCGGTGCGTATCGTCTTCGCGCTCACGATGCCGGCCGCGATCGTGTGGCCCGACGGCGAGCGATACGTGCGCGTGGCCGACAACCTCCGCACCACGGGATCGTTCGGGAGTCTGCGCGACAACGCGATGTCCGTGCCGACGCAGCCCGTGTTCCTGGCGGGCGTATTCGCCGTCGCCGGCCGCGATCTGCGCGCGGCGCGCGTGGCGAGCGCCACGATCGGCGCGCTCACGTGCGTCATCGGCGCGGCGATCGCGTGGCATCTCTTCTCTCCGCTCGCGGGGATCGTCGTCGGCGTCGTGCTCGCGCTCTATCCGCATCACGTCTACCTCGCCGCGCTCTTCGAGTATCCGCAAACGCTGTTCATGTTCTTCTTGGCGCTGTTCTTCTGGGCGCTGACGCGCGTGAGCGTCGCGCGCGCCGCCGGCGGCGGACTGGCCCTGGGTTGTGCGGCCGCCACGGTGCCGGCGGTGCTGCCGCTCGCGTTCATCACGGCGGTGTGGCTCGCGTGGCGCGCGCGCGCGTTCGGGCCGGCGATCCTGCTCGCGTGCCTGTCGTGCGTGCCGCTCGGCGCGTGGGCGGCGCGCAACGCGGCGGCGTATCACCGCTTCATGCCGGTGAACGCGGCGAGCGGCTTCAACCTATGGAAAGGCAACAACGACACGTACTATCTCTACGGCAAGGTCGGCACCGAACTGGCCACGGGATCCACGCCCGATCCGCGCTACTCGTTCTTCGCGGAGTTGCGCGAGGTGGACCGCGCCGTCTCCACGCTCGGCCCGGAAGACGCATATCTCGAGCACGATCGCCTGTGTCACGCGCGCGCGATCGACTGGATCACGCACAACCCCGGCCGGTTCGCCACGCTCACCGCGCGCAAGTTCCTCGCGCTCTGGAGCCCGGTTCCCGACCCCGTCAGCGACAACGCGCAGCTGTCGCGCGGACGCGTGCTGCTCTCGATCGGAACGTACGGGCCGCTTCTCCTCGTCGCGCTCGTCGGAATCGCTCTGTCCGTCCGCGAGGCGGGTCGCTTCGTTCCGTATTACGCGTACCTGCTCGTGATGAGTGCGGCGTACGCCGTGTTGATTCCCACAACGCGCTACCGGCTACCGCTCGACTTCGTGCTCGTGCTGTTCGCCGCCAACGCCGTGTTCGGGCGCGCAACCCCGCGGGCTACCGCGCGGCGATAGCCGCGCCGAACTGCTTCTCCGACAGAGCGGCGTACAATCCCCCGCGCGCGAGCAACGCCGCGTGCGTCCCGCGTTCCACGATGCGCCCCTTGTCGAGCACGAGAATCGTGTGCGCGCGCACGATCGTGCTGAGCCGGTGCGCGATGACCACGCTGCTGCGCCCGACGAGCACCTCGTCGAACGCCGCGCGGATCTCGCTCTCCGCGTGCGAGTCGAGAGCCGACGTGGCTTCGTCCAGCAGCAACACGCGCGGGTCGCGCAGGAAGATGCGTGCGAGCGCGAGGCGCTGCTTCTCGCCGCCGGAGAGTTTGTACCCGCGTTCGCCGACGATCGTGCGCATGCCGTCCGGCAGCGCGTCGATGACGTGCAGGATGTGCGCGAGACGGCACGCACGCGCGATGTCCGCCGCGGTCGCGTCGGGACGCGCGTAGCGCAGGTTCTCCTCCACGCTCGCATGGAACAGCGCCGTCTCCTGCGTGACGAAACCCGTGAGGTG
>CAZEPH010000174.1:0-5998 GCA_964514075.1 uncultured bacterium
GCGCGCGTTCCGCTCACGGTCCACGAACCGCTGACCGGCGGCGCAATCGTGAAGGCGGACGCGATGCCGCTCGCGTCGACCGCGCGATCGAAGACGAGGACGAGTGGGCCATGCAGGTCGTTCACGGTCTGATCGTGTCCCGGCGTCATCGCGAGAACACGCAGAGGATCCGGCCCCCCGCCGGTGCGCGTCGCCAGCGACTCGAGAACGCGCGCACCGCGCGCCGGGACGCGCAGCGTGAGCGCGGGCCCCGATCCGACCGTGTCCGCGAGAGACGGCTCCAGCGCGTCTCGCAGGTGCGTCCCGCTCGGCCACGGCACGCTCTGCCCTGCCCGCACGATCGGCGCATTCGAGGTGTTGATCGCGACGACGACGGTGTCCGCCGCGCTGGTGCGCTGGTAGACGTACAGGCCCGGCGCGCAGCAGTCCACGAAGAGCGTGGTGGTCGTCCCGCGACGCAGCGCCTCGTGGCGCCGCCGCGCATCCACGAGGCGTCGCGTGTGCACGAACAGCGGGTGCGTCAGATCGAAGTTGTCGCCCTCCGACGGGCCGAAGTCCCACGCGCCGTCCCACATGTCCTCGCGATTCCAGGGATCGCCGCCGCCGTCGAATTCCTGCTCACCGCCGTAGTACAGGCACGGCACGCCGCGCGACGTCAGCTGCATGCCGAGCGCCGCGCGCATGCGGCTCTCGTCCTGGTTGGCAACGCCGAACGACAGGAAGCGCGCGTTGTCGTGATTCTCGAGAAACGTCACGAGGCGCTCCTGGCTCGTGGGGTCGTACGCTCCAAGGAAGGCGTACCGGTTCGTGACGTTCGCCGGAGCCGCGGAAAAGGCGAACACGTCGTTGGTCGTGTAATACATCGGGTAGTGCAGCACGGAGTCCAGCTTGTACGCGCCGCCGCCTATCGTGCCCGTGTACGATCCGCACTTCACGTCGCTGCCGTCGAACGCCTCGCCGAAGAGGAAGAAGTTCGTCTTGCCGCGGCTCACGGCGTACGCGCGCACCGCCGGCGCCCACGTGCTCCAGAACGTCATCTCCGTGTGCTTCACCGTGTCGATCCGGAACCCGTCACAGTCTGTGCTGTCGATGAGGAAGCGCGCCGCGCGCTCCAATTCTTGTTCCACGACCGGGTCCTCGGTCTTGAGGTCGTCCAATCCGAACAGCTCGCCCAGGATCTGCTCCGGGTCGGTGAAGTTGCCGATCTGGCCGTGCGCGTGAAAACGCGCGAGATTGTCCAGCACGCCCGTGTAGCGTTTGCTCGTGTCGCGCCAGCGAAGCGAATACGTGCTCGGGTATTTGTACGTTGGGTAGCCTGCGTCGCGACTGTAGATGAGATCGCCCATGTGATTCACGACCACGTCGAGCACGAGGTACATCCCGCGCGCGTGCAGGTCGTCCGCGAGTCCGCGCAGGTCGGCCAGCGTGCCGAAGTGCGGTGCGATCGCGAAGAAGTCGCGCGCGGCGTAGCCGTGATACTCCGCGTTGGCGTTCAGCACGACCGGCGAGATCCACACCGCATCGGCGCCCAGCGTCTGGATGTAATCGAGCTTCATGCGCACGCCGGCGAAGTCGCCGCCGTGAATGCGGTACCCGTCGCTCGGTGCGTAGTTGCCCTCGACGGCGTCGTTCGCGGGGTTCCCGTTCGCGAAGCGGTCGGTGACGATCTGATAGACCACAACGTCGCGCCAGTCCGCGGGGGACGGCCAGCCGGCCACGGCGGCGGCGGGGGCGACGAGGAGGCTGCAGAACGCGACGCGCAGAGACCACGCGGGCCAGGCACACGGAACACGTCGGAGCACGGATGATCCTTTCGTGTGAGAGAGACGATCGGGCACGGCGATTGTACCATCGCGCCGGACGTGGCCGTTGCACGTCGGCTGGGTGGATGTCATTGTCCGCCGCGGTTGCCGCCCTTCGCTCGTGGTTTCGCAGGAGTCTCTCATGCACATGCAGATCGTGACCCGTCGCGCCGTCGCGTGCGCGATCGCTCTCCTGGTGACAGCGCCGTCTTTCGCAGTTGCGACCGCCGTGACCTTCCGCTACCAACCCGTCATCGGCGGCGTCTCCACGGTGAGCGTGGCGGGATCGCACAACGGATGGGATGTGCGCGCGACGCCGATGTCGGACGCGGACAAGGACGGCGTGTGGGAGGCGACGCTCGACCTCGCTCCCGGACGCGTCGAGTACAAGTTCGTCGTGAACGGCGATCAATGGTTCACGGACGAGTCGGCCGCCGAGTTCTCCGCAGACGGATTCGGCGGGCAGAACTCCGTGCTGATCGTCAAGAACGAGTCGATCGTCGCGGGCCATGGATCGACCGTGAAGAAGGTCCCGCCCGCGGTGGGGCTGCGCACGGTCACGTTTCGGCACCGTCCCGCGGCTGGCACGCAGTCGGTCAGCCTCGCGGGCGTTTTCAACGACTGGACGGTGGGCAAGACGCCGATGGCCGACCCCGACGGCGACGGCGAGTACACGGTGTCGCTCCTGCTTCCGGTGGGCGAGTACGCGTACAAGTTCGTGGTGAACGGAACGCAGTGGACCCCGGATGTGCAGCGACAAGACAAGGACGCCGACGACGGGTTCGGCGGAAAGAACTCCATCGTCGTGGTGGACGACCGCTTTCCGAAGGTGGAGGTCGCACGAGGCGATGGACGGATCTTTGCCGACGGCGTCACCCACGAACAGAGTGCGAGCGAGGTGAACAACCTTGGGGGCGGGCGCGTCGAGCTGACCGCGCGCGCACATCGGGGCGACGTCGAGGGAATCGACGTCGTGCTGTTCGGCGCGTCGGGCGAAACCACGGTTCCGATGCGCGTGATCAACAGCGACAAAGTGTACGACTACTACCGCGCGGAGATCGCCGCCCCGGGCGACGGCGCCGTGCCGTACGTGTTCCGCTATCGGGACGGCGGCGCGCCGCCGCAGTATCTGACGGGACGGGGACTGGTTACCTCGCCGCCGCCGGCTGACGCGCGCTTCACCTTCACCGCCTCGCGCTTTCCCGCCTTCGTGACGCCCGACTGGGTGAAGGACGCCGTCATCTACCAGATCTTCCCGGACCGCTTCCGCAACGGCAGTCGCGGGAATGATCCCGACTTCCGCGAGTGGTACTACGCCGGGAAGACGATTCGACCGGCGAACGGTACGCGACTCAACGTCGAGTTCCAGGAGTATTTCCACGTCGTGCCGGACTGGAAGGATTACACCGCGCTGACGCAGTCGCCGTGGATGCCGGAGGGTCGCGACTGGATGGCCTTCTATGGCGGCGACATCGAAGGCGTTCGCCAGGGTCTCGCGTACCTCGCCGATCTCGGCGTCACGGCCATCTACTTCAATCCTCTCTTCGAGGCGAAGTCCACGCACAAGTACGACGGCGCCGACTACAAGAAGATCGACCCGCACTTCGGGTCGAACGCGGAGTTCATCGCCTTCGTGCGCGAGGCGCACGCCGCGGGGATCCGCGTGATCCTCGACATCGTCTACAACCACAGCGGCGCGGCGCACTGGGCGTTCAAGGACGCCGTCGAAAAAGGGCCGAAGAGTCGCTATTACGACTGGTTTGAATTCAAGAAGTGGCCCTTGCCCGAGGGGTGGCCCACCGTCGGACGGGCGTGGAAGCCGTCTGATTATTACTATTGCTGGTGGGGATTCGGGGATCTGCCGGACTTGAACTTCGATCTCTCACGCAACAACGATGCGGAGAAGGCCGTGCGAGACATCGCGCAGGCGCAGCCGAACCGCGCATTGATCGACTACCTCCTTGACGCCACGGAGTACTGGCTGCGGGACGCGGATGTGGACGGCGTGCGGCTCGACGTGCCGAACGAGGTGCCTTACTGGTTCTGGGGTCTGTTCAACCAGCGCGTCAAGAGCGTGAAGCCCGATGCGTACATCGTCGGCGAGTTGTGGGGCAACGCCACGGACTACGTGCGGCCGGGGATGTACGACGCGGTGATGAACTACGCGTTCTTCCGCGACCCGGTGACGCGCTTTCTCGGAATGGCGCAGGGCTCCGCTCCGGAGTTCGACGCGGCGCTGGCCGCGGGTCGCCAGGCGTATCCCTCGCAGGCGGTGGCCGCGCAGATGAATCTGATCGACTCTCACGACACGGTGCGCTTCCTCACGCAGGTCGGCGGAAATGTGAATCGGCTGAAACTCGCGGCACTCTTCGGGATGACATACGTGGGGGCGCCGCACATTTACTACGGCGACGAGATCGGCATGACCGGCGGCAAGGATCCCGACTGCCGGCGGCCGTTCGTCTGGGACTGGGACAAGGATCCGCAGCGCGTGGCGCTTCACACCTACTACAAGGCGCTCATCCGCGCGCGCCGCGCGCACGCCGCGCTGCGAACGGGCGAGTTCCGCACGCTCCACGCGTCGGGGATGACGTATGCGTACGCGCGAAGCGGAGGGGGAGAGGACTTCATCGTGGCGCTCAACGCGGGCACGACGCCGTCCGAGGCGGAGGTGGATCTGACCGCGTGGGGGGGCCGTGTGACCGCCACGGATGTTCTCGGCGGCGGCGGCGGCGAAACGTGGACGGGGAAGGCTCGCATTGCGGTGGGGCCCCAGCAGGGCCGCCTCTTCCGCATCGAGCGCGCGGCGACCGGCGCTCGCTAGGCGAAACGAAACCCCGAGGGCGCGTGCGTCCCTCGGGGTTCGCTCTTCCGCGGCGACCGGCCGCCGCGATCAACGCACGAGCACGATCTTCCGTCGATCCTGTGCGCCCGAGGTCTCGACGTGCGCGTAGTAGATGCCGAGCGGAACCCGCCGCCCACGTTCATCGCGCCCGTCCCACGTGGCCGCGAATGGTCCGGCCTCGCGCTCACCTGCCGAGAGCGTGCGGATCACGCGGCCGGCGAGGTCGGTGATGGTGATCCGCGCGAATCCCGCGACCGGGAAGTATGCCCTGAGCGCGACGCTTCCGGCGCTCGGCGTCGGCAGGATGGGGCTGAGGATGCGCGCGCCGGCGCTTCCGTCCGGTGCGAAGGGCGGGACGGCGGTGAGCTGGCACGCGTTCCAATCGGCGTTCACGACGATCGGGGACGACACGGAGAACGCGTCGTCGATGGTCAGCGACCGGTTCGGCTGCGAGAGGCACTCGAAGCTCCCCTTGTACCAGAATTTGTACTCGAGGAACTTGTTGCTCGAGTCTGGGAAGGTCACTGTGCCCGAGTAGATGCCGTCCGCCGCGGCGAGGTCCGGCGCGACGCCGTTATCGAGCAGCCTGTTCGCCGCGGGAGGCGGCGTCGTCCAGGCGAGCGGGGCAACCGATCCGCTGACGAAGAGCGAGTCGCTCGGGCCGTGCGATCGCGTCAGGTACTGCGTGTTCACGCGGTAGATCACCGCCACGGCGCGGCCTGTGTACGTGCACCTGTTGTAGTACGCGAGAGGCAGCGTCTGAACGGTCGTCGTGTCGAAGGCCACGTCGTTGATGGTGAAGGTCCTGTTCCCATCCGTCGCGCACTCGTAGACGTCGTTGAGCAGGAACTTGAACTCCGCTGCCTTCTGTGTCGCGGCGGGGAACCGAATGCGACGGGTGTAGATCTTGTCGCCGGCCACCGCATCGCTCCCCAGACCGTCGTCTCGCATCGTCTTGCTGGACGGAACGTCCCACGTCAAGGGATCGCGGTTTCCGTTCACGGTCACGACGTCGCTCACCCCCGGATTGTATCGGCTCATGTCCACGGTGAAGATGACGTCCACCGCGCGCGTCGTAAAATTGCTCGGCGCGAGGTCGTTCCACCAGATGTCGAGCGTATCGCGCGCGACGTTGGACAGCACCGTGTACTGGTGATTGTTGATCGACTCGTACTCCGTGCACAGGTGCGTCAGCTTGTATTCGATCGCAAGCGATCCGACGCCCGTGGCGCAGGTCGTGGCGCCCGAGAAGTAGGCTTCCCCGACGTACACGCTGTCTCCGTCGGGATCCGTCAGCGGGAAATCGCACAGGGGATCCCATGTCAGGGGAAGAGTGCTTCCTTCCCACGCC
>CAZEPH010000175.1:0-5947 GCA_964514075.1 uncultured bacterium
TACGGTGCGCCGGTGGTGATTTCCCGCTGCTCGAACAACTACGGCCCATTTCAATACCCAGAGAAGATGATCCCCCTCTTCGTGACGAACGCGATCGAGGATGAGCCGCTCCCGGTGTACGGCACCGGACGCAATCTGCGCGACTGGATCCACGTCGACGACCACTGCGAGGCTCTGCTCGCGTTGCTGCGCGTGACGGGTGCGGAGGGCGAGGTGTTCAACATCGCGGGGCACAACGAGCGATCGGTGCTCGACATCGCCGCGGTGTTGCTCGACGAGTTGGGGAAGCCGGCGTCGTTGTTGCAACACGTGACCGACCGTCCGGGACACGACCGGCGGTATGCAATCGACGACGAGAAGCTGCGCGCGTGGACCGATTGGCGGCCGCGGCACTCGTTCGACGAGGGGCTCCGGGCCACCGTGCGGTGGTATCGCGAGACGCGCGCCTGGTGGGAGCCGATTCGCTCCGGTGCGTTTCGCCAATACTACGAGAGCATGTACGGCGCGCGCGGCTAGCGCGTCACAGACCGAAGCGCGTCGAGCACAGCGCGCGCGTGTCCATCCCACGAAAACTTCCGCACCCGCAGTCTCCCGCGTTCGCTCAAGGCCCCGCGCTCATCGGCGTGCGCGTGCAAGCGGCGAATCGCTGCGCTCCACGCGTTCGCATCCGTCGGTGCGGCAAAGAGGGCCGCATCGCCTCCGGCTTCGCGGAACGGCGCAATGTCCGAGGCGATCACCGGCGTGCCCAGAGCCCAGGCATCGAACATCGCCGAGCCGGCGCCCTCGTACAGGGACGGCACGAGCAGCATCGTCGCCGAGAGATACAGCTGGCGAAGGCTGTCGGCGCTCACGCGACCGAGCGCCGTGACGTGTGCCGTGTGCCCACCTGCGGCCTGCCCGGCCCCGGCCAGCACGAGCGCGAGCGGCGCATCGTCGCCCATCCGCGTCCATGTCTCGCGGAGGAGTGCCTGGTTCGCGTGCGGGCGGTCGGGGCCCACCGCAAGCGCGAAGGGCCGCAACGGATACGTGCCCCGCTCCCCGCCGGACATCGGCGTGAAGCCCGGTGGCGCGACCACGATGCGCGACGCATCGAGGCCCGCGCGGTGCACCAGTTCGTCGCGCGTGAAGGCGCTCGGCGCAATCACACGCACCGCGTGCCTCCGCGCGAACCACATGGCGACGCGAAACAGCGCGCGCTCCCTCGCGCCGTCCCACGTCCCGACCAGGGGGCGCACGTCGTGCACCGTGACGACCGACGGGCAGCGCACCGCGAGAGGCACGAGGTGGAAGGTACTGAAGAACACGTTCGCCCGCGCACGGCGGACTGCGCGTGTCGTGGAAGGGACGCTCGCGGCGCGAAACGGGGACGGGGCGACGCGTTCGAGGCGGACCCGAGGATGAGACAACACCGCAGAGAACGACGGGTCCAGCGGGATGAGAGAGTCGTTCCACAGGAGCACGTAGCGCTCGTCGCCCGGGAGGGCGAGCATCGCGCGCAGAACGCCGCAGGTGTGCCGTGCGATGCCGCCGATGTCCAGGGCCGCGTATCGACCGTCGATCAGGACGACTCTGCCGCGCGGAGCGGACGCACCAGCCGGGTCCGTCATGGGTGGGGCACGCTAGCACTCGGATCGTGCGGTTCGCAATGATCGCACCACTCACGTCGCGCGGCATACCGTCGCGGTGCCCGCTGGCCGACAAAGAATCTGATGCCTCGCGCGCATGAAACCGCTTCCGCAACTGCCCGGGCGATTGACTCTGCCACTCACCGGGTGGTAACGTTGCTTCCGTGCAGCGTGATCCGCACGAGTTCACGCGTTGCTCCCCCAACGCTCGTTGCGGTGCACCCTTGCAACCCGAGGCCTTTCCGTCCTGACCCGACGGGGCGGCCATGCCTACTTGCCTTGCACAGGACTCGCACGCGATGACTGCCACCCCCAACAGGACCGGATCGCGGCTGTATCCCCTCGCCAAGCGCGCCTTTGATATCGCGTTCTCGGCGACGTTGCTGCTGCTTGTCTCGCCGCTCTTGGCACTCGTCGCGGTGATCGTGAAGACCACGTCGAAGGGCCCGATCTTTTTCCGCCAAGTGCGCATCGGACAGAACGGGCAGCCGTTTACCCTCTTCAAGTTCCGTTCGATGTACATCGAGGCTCCGGCCTATGCATTCACGCCGACGTCCGAGGACGACCCGCGCGTCACGCAGGTGGGGCGATTCCTGCGTCCGTCCTCCATCGACGAATTGCCGCAGTTGTTCAACGTGCTCCGCGGCGACATGAGCGTCGTCGGACCGCGTCCCGAGATGCCCTTCATCGTGGAGACATACACGCCGGAGTTGCGCCGGCGGTTGATCGTCAAGCCGGGGCTCACCGGCCTGTGGCAGATCAGCCCGGCGCGCTACCAGTTGATTCACGAGAACCCACAGTACGATTACTACTACATCGAGAACGCCTCGTTCGCGCTGGACATGCGCGTCGTCGTGCAGACCGTGGCCCTCATCTTGCGCGACACGATGGCCGCCGCCGCGCGGCTCTACGTGCGGCTGTCGTCTCCGCGTTCGCGTCCAGTGCCCGTCACGGATCCGGTGGTCGTGCGGGCGACACATCAGCCCGCCGCGCAGACGTTCTCGCTCACGTCGACGCCCGCGCGTGACATGACCGCGCGTGGCGCCGTCTCCATCGGCATCGCCGTCAACGACGAGTAGATTTGCCCGCACCACCCGAGATCTCCGTCGTCATCCCGGCGTACAATGCTCACGCCACGATCGATCTGTGTCTGTCGGCCGTGCTCGCGCAGTCCCTCTCTCGCGAGCGATACGAGGTCATCGTCGTGGACGACGGCTCCACGGATGACACGGCGACGCGCGCGGAGTCCTTCGGCGTACGTGTCATGCGGCAAGCGAACGCCGGCCCAGCTGCAGCGCGCAACAACGGCGCTCGCGAAGCCCGTGGTGCTCTCCTCGTGTTCACCGACTCCGATTGCGAACCAACACCGACGTTTCTCGAAGCCCTCACGCGCCCGTTCTCCGATCCGGCCGTGCAAGCCGCGAAGGGTTCGTACAAGACGAAGCAGACGTCCAGGACCGCGCGGTTCGCGCAGTTGGAGTTCGAAGAGCGATACGACATGCTCGACGGGCACCCGTCCATCGACATGATCGACACATATGCGGCGGTGTTCCGGACGCAGACCTTCCGCGACCTTGGCGGATTCGATCCGGCGTTCCCGATGGCGAACAACGAGGACACGGATCTGTCGTACCGACTCGCGGCGACCGGCGCGCTCATGATCTTCGTCCGCGAGGCAATCGTGTATCACCAACACCCCAATTCGCTCCGGCGCTACATGCGCGTGAAGTACTGGCGGGGGTTCTGGCGCATGGTCGTGTACAAGAGGTACCGCGAGAAGATGTTCAAGGACACATACACGCCGCAGACGCTCAAACTGCAATCCGCACTGGTCGCCCTGGCCGCGGCCGGCGTTCCGGTCGGCCTCGTGCGGCCGGTGTGGGGAGGTGCGCTCATCGCCCTCGGCCTCGGCGGCGTTCTCGTCTCGTCGCTGCCCTTCGTCGCACGATCGTGGAAGCGGGATCCCGGAACGGCGCTCCTGTCCCCGCTCTTTCTCTTGGCCAGGGCCGCATCCATTGGGAGCGGTGCCCTCATGGGGACGCTTTCGTCCCGGTCGTAGCGTCCCGCAGGGATTTCCCTCCAACTTCTGGGCGCTCCGGCCGATGATCAAAGGCGACGGCCGCCGCCTTCTCTTGATCTTGGAACAGGCGGGAACGACCATGAGGCTCCGGGCTGTTGGCTACGTCATCGGGGGGCTAGTCAGAACGGATGAAGCCCGCTACTATGCTCTAGCAATACAAACCTACCGGCCCATCGAGACAAACTCAAAGAGGACCAACCTCACTTCCCCTTGCCAACGCTTCACGCAGTTTCGGAACACAAGCGGGCGTCACTTACTCATCACGGAAACGACGGTGGCGCATGTCGATCATGCGCCGCGCGGGTGAGTCAACAAGGGGAGTATTCGCTTGACGCACTTCATCCTGGGCGATAGCTTGGCGGGACGTTTTGCCGTTTCCGCGGGTCGCTTATTCGGGAGCGGTGTCGATTCGCGGTGCTCCAAGGAGGGGCGATAGCATGAGGGTTCTCGTCACCGGTGGTGCGGGGTTCATCGGGTCACATTTGACCGATGCCCTACTGAAGCGCGGCGACGAGGTCTGGATCCTGGACGACCTGTCCACGGGTCACCGAAGCAACGTTCACGCGTGCGCAACGCATCCTCGATTCCACGCGGTGTACGACTCCATCCTGAACCGTGAGGTCGTCTCCGATCTGGTCGGACAGGTGGATGCCGTCTACCACCTCGCAGCAGCCGTCGGCGTGAAGTACGTCGTCGAAAACCCCCTCCATTCTCTGCGCGTGAACGTGCAGGGGACGGAAATCGTGCTCGAGGAGGCCGCACGGCGTCATCTGCCGGTCATCTTGTTTTCCACGTCCGAGGTGTACGGGCGTGGAAACGGCCACGCGCTCTCGGAATCCGACGACCGCGTCATGGGGCCGACCACGATCTCACGGTGGGGATACGCCGCCAGCAAGGCGGTGGATGAGTTCTTGGCGTTCGCCTACCACCGAGAGCGCGATCTGCCCGTGGTGATCGTGCGGTGTTTCAACACGTGCGGTCCGCGGCAGAGCGGCGAGTACGGAATGGTGATCCCCCGCTTCGTGCAGCAAGCGCTCACCGGCGAACCCATCGTGGTGCACGGCGACGGCGGGCAATCCCGCTGCTTCTCGTACGTCGGCGACGTAGTGCGCGGCGTCATGATGCTGGCGGAGAACCCGAAGGCCCAAGGTCACGTCTTCAATGTGGGATCCGACGAAGAGGTGACGATCCTCGGACTGGCCCAGAAAGTGAAGCACCTCACGGGCAGCAACTCGCCGATCCGTCTGGTCCCGTACGCGGACGTGTTCCCCACGGGCTTCGAAGACATGCGCCGTCGCGTGCCGGATCTGTCGAAGATCCGCGAAACGGTCGGCTACCGTCCGGAAGTGAGCCTGGATGAACTTCTGCGGCGCACGATCGAGCACACGCGCGCCGGAATGAACGGATACGCTTCGGCGCGCGCGGTCGTGCCTTCGGTGTACGCACCGGCAGAGTAGATGCAGTCACTCATGTGTCACACGTTGGCTCGGCGTCTCGCGGACGCCGAGCCAACGTGCGTCTAGGGCGCGCATGGATTCCGGCGTCGCCTGGTCGCTCTTCGCCGCTGCGCTCACGTCCGCCTGCATGACGCCCGTTGCGCGCCGTCTCGCGCGCGCAACGGGTTTCCTGGATCATCCCTCGCACCGGAAGGCGCACGCCGCGCCGACACCGCTTCTGGGCGGCCTGGCTGTCTTCGCCGGGCTTCTGGTCGGTGTTCTCGTGCGGGTGCTCCCGCTGCCGCACGCATCGCACGATCCCGCGTCCGCAGCGATCCTGCCCGCGTGCGCGTTCGGCGCGCTCCTCGTCTTCGTCGTGGGACTCGTCGACGACCGTCACGGCATGGATCCGCTCCTCAAGTTCGCGCTGCAGTGCGCGGCGTGCATTCCCGTCATCGCGAGCGGTGCGCGCATCGATGTGCCGCACATCCCGTTCGCCGGAGCGGTGCTGTCGTTCTTCTGGATGGCCACCGTGATGAACGCGGCGAACTTCCTGGACAACATGGATGGCATTCTCGCGGGAATCACGGCGATCGTCGCGGTCGGTCTTGCACTGCTCGGATCGCCGGAGCAACTCACGCTCACGCACGCGATCGCGGTCGCCGCGGTCGGTGCGACGGCGGGGTTCCTCTACTTCAACTTCTCGCCGGCGACGATATTTCTGGGGGATGGCGGAAGCCTCGTTCTCGGATACGTGCTGGGCGTGGTGTCGCTTCTGCGCGTGCGTGAGGCAGGGCCGCTGTCCG
>CAZEPH010000176.1:0-5901 GCA_964514075.1 uncultured bacterium
TCGCGCCGCACGCGCCGGCTTGATCTCTTCACGTACTTCGAGTGGAACCTCGGACCCGCGCCCGACACGCACCGCGAGTTCCATCGATTGTTCATCGAGACGGAGTACGCGGCGTCTGCGCAGGCGTTGCTCGCGACAAAGCGGTTGAACACGATCGCCGAACACGGCGTGGGCGATCCATGGAACGTGGAGTGGCCGCACGTCGCGTTTCATGCGTGCTCGGTGAAGCCCCGCGGCTGGGAGAGCGACAAGGAGGCGTTCCTCGGGCAGTACGGCACGCTCGCCGCGCCGCGTGCCGTGCACGCGGGGCGGTTGTCGCGCACGACCGGGAAATGGCACGACGGCATCGGCTCGTTGCACGCGAGCGTGACGCTGGGCCCGCGCGGCTCGGCGGAGGTGACGTTCACGCTCGGCGTGACGGACACGCGCGCGGACGCGTTGCGTCTGGCGCGGAGGTACCGCACGCCCGCCGCTGTGGAGCGTGCGTTCACGGCGATGCGCGCGCACTGGGACGCGCTGCTCGATCCGCTCACGGTCGACACGCCGGACGATGCGTTCAACGTGCTCACGAACACGTGGCTCAAGTACCAGTCCATCTCCGGGCGGTTGCGCGGGCGCTCGGCGTTCTATCAAACGGGCGGGGCGTTTGGGTTTCGCGATCAGCTGCAGGACTCGCAGGTGTACCTGCCGCTCGCACCGGAGTTCACGCGCGCACAGATCCTCCTACACGCCGCGCATCAATTCGTGGACGGCACGACGTATCACTGGTGGCACCCGCTCACGGAGGACGGTGCGCGCAAACCGTATAACGACGATCTGCTCTGGCTCCCGTTCGTCACGCTGAACTACCTGCGCGAAACGGGCGACTTCGCGCTACTCGACGAACGCGTGCCGTTTCTCGCACAGGACGGATCGCGCTCGCGCGACGTCGGCACGGTGTACGAACACTGCCGCCGCGCGATCGACAGCTTCTGGCCGCGCATCAGCGCGCGCGGCGTGCCGCGCATGGGCGCGGGCGACTGGAACGACGGGCTCTCGGCGATCGGGAAACAACTGCGCTCGGAGAGCGTGTGGCTCGCACACTTCTTGGTCGGCATTCTGGATGGATGGTGCGAGATGGAGGAACGCCGCGCGCGTCCCGATCGCGCGGTGATGCGCCGCTACACGCGGGCCGCGCGTGCGATGCGCGCCGCCGTGAACAAACACTTCTGGGACGGCGACTGGTACGTGCGCGCCACGAAAGACGACGGCAGCGTCATCGGCTCGAAGGGCAACACGGACGGGCGCATTTTCCTCAACGCGCAAACGTGGGCGATTCTCCACGACGTCGTTCCCGCGCGGCGTCTGCCGCGCATGCTGCGCGCAATGCAGCGGTACCTGTACCGCGACTACGGACCACTGCTCTTGTTCCCGGCGTATCGCACGCCGGACGCGTCGATCGGGTACCTGACGCGGTACGCGCCGGGCTCGCGTGAGAACGGCGGTTTGTATACGCACGCCGGCACGTGGGCGATCCAGGCCGAGTGCAAACTCGGACGCGGGGATGTCGCGTGGAAGCTCTATCAGAGCTTCTGCCCGGTGCTCCGCGGGCGAGAACCGGACGCTTACTCCGCCGAACCGTACGTCACGCCGGGCAACGTGGACGGACCGAACTCACCGGACTTCGGACGCGGCGGGTGGACGTGGTACACGGGATCATCCGCCTGGCTGTTCCGCGTGAGTACGGAGTGGATCCTCGGTGTGCGGCCGACGTGGGACGGGTTGCTCGTCGCGCCGTGCCTGCCGCGCACGTGGCGCGGATTCACGATGACGCGGCGCTTCCGCGGATGCACGTATCGCATTCGCGTTCGCACGCGCGCTGCACGCGCGCGCGTCATGCTCGACGGAGCGGAGATGCGCCGGGCGCTGCTGCCCGTGTGCGGCAAGGGCTGCACGCACGACGTGCGCGTCGACGTGGCGTAGCGGCGCCCGGAGGAGTGCCGGCCTACGACCGGGGGCGACCGAACGCGCGCGCAATCACCGTCTCCGCGCGCTTGTTCTGGGGCGTGAAATCGGCGGCGTGCGATCCTTCCGCGCGCGTGCGGCCCGCGTACCACTTCCACACGCAGGCTCCGCCGAACCACTTCTCCCGCCACACCGTGCGGAAGAACGCGTCGTAGGCATTTGCTTGGGTCTCGCTCGAGACGCGCGCGGTGAGCGAATTGAGATGCTCGGTCCATTCCCACGGACGAATCGTTGCATCGCTCGTGCTCTTCCACCCCACTTCCGTGAAGAGCACGGGCTTCTTCGTGCGCTCGTGCAGCGCGCGGAGCGTCTGGAGGTGCGGCTGCCATCCGGTCACGAGATCCTGCACGTTCGGTGAGGCGTGTGCGCTGAGCGGATAGTACGCTTGGACGCCGATGCAATCGAGCGCATCCCAGAACGTGATCTCGTTGACCTCGTCGGCCCAGTTCGCGGCGTAGGTGAGGCGTCCGTGGTACACGTGGCGCACGTCGGCGATGATCGCGCGCCATTCGCGCGGATGGGTCGTGGTGGCCGTGCGCAACTCCGCGCCGACGACGAAGCACTCGATCCCCGCCCGCTCAGCGAGTGCGGCGTAGTGCAGGATGAACGTGCGATAGCTCGCGAACCAGTCGCGCCACGCATCGTCGCTCCCCGGATCGATGTCCGCCAGCCACTTGCCGCCGGCGCGCATCAGCCAGATGTGCGGCTTGAGCATGACGTGCATGCCGCGCGCGTGCGCCTCCCGCGTGATCGCGACGATGCCCGTGTCCGTTTCGCACCACATTGCGTGCTCGGTGTTGAGCCGGATCTCGCGTGCGCGTATGCCGTCCTGCCAGCCGAAGGGGCCCAGGCACACCCACTCCACGTTGTCGCGGAGGAGCGTATTCCACGTTTCGTCGCCGAAGGGGCGGCCGGCGACGAGGTTCACGCCGCGCACCGCGCCGTCGCGCGCGTAGAGGTTGCGGGCGCGGGCGGCGGTGTTCTCCGCTGCGGCATCGCGCACGAACGGCGCTGCGTCGTCGGCACGATAGGCGCGATACGCGAAGCCGAGGCCGGCGATCACAGCACAGGGCAGGAGCACGAAGAGCGCCGCGCCGCGTGCGGCCGCGCGCCATCCGTCTCGGAGCGCATGTGACGCCAGCGCGCGCACTACGCTCCCAATGTATACGCATATCGCGGCCGCAACCCACGAGACCGGGCTCCCCAGCAGCCACCGCGTGGCGCGGACGACACGCTCCGGCGAGGCGTCGCCGTCGCGCGCGAGAAAGACGACGGCGCCGATGACCGACAGCGTCACCGTCGTGAGTCCCCAGGCGAGCGCGAGTCGGGTGATTCCTCGGAGGGTCATGGCGCGATCGTGCCCGATCGCGCGGCCCCGCGCCAGCCTCGCGCATCTCGGCGTCGTTCGGTACAGTGTCGCGCATGCCCGAACCCTTCGACGCAGGTCTGCCCACCGACTTTCTCTGGGGCGCCGCCACCGCCGCGTATCAGATCGAAGGCTCGCCGCTCGCGGACGGCGCAGGGGCAAGCATCTGGCATCGCTTCGCGCATACGCCCGGGCGCATGGCGAACGGCGACACCGGCGACGTCGCCTGCGATCACTACAACCGCTGGCGCGAGGATGTCGCGCTCATGCGGCAGCTCGGTCTGCAGGCGTATCGATTCAGCCTGGCGTGGGGACGACTGCTGCCCGAGGGCGTCGGACGCGTCAACGCCGCAGGCGTGGATCACTACTCGCGGCTCATCGACGCGCTGATCGAGAACGGGATCGAGCCGTGCGTCACGCTGTATCACTGGGACTTGCCCGCGGCGCTGGACGATCGCGGCGGGTGGCTGAACGACGACGTCGCCGAGTGGTTTGCGGAGTACGCGGCGCTTGCGTTTCGCGCGTACGGCGACCGCGTGAAGATGTGGATGACGATCAACGAACCGTGGGTCGTGGTGGATGGTGGGTACATGCACGGGACGCTTGCGCCGGGACATCGGAGTGCGTTCGCGGCAATGCGCGCGTCGCGCAACGTGCTCCGCGCGCACGTGGCCGCGGTGCGCGCATACCGCGCAGAGCGGCGCGACCGCATCGGGCTCGTCGTGAACCTCGAGCCCAAGGTGCCCGTCAGCGAGTCGCCGGCCGACGTCGCCGCGACGGCGCGCGCGGATGCATACATGAACCGGCAGTTCCTCGACCCCGTGTTCCGCGGACGCTATCCCGACGAAATGTACGCGATGTTCGCGGAGGAGATCGATGCGTCGTTCACGCTGCCGGTGGAGCCCGTGGACTTTCTCGGCGTGAACTACTACACGCGCGGCGTGACGCGCGACGATCCGTCCGAGTGGCCCGTGCGCGCGTCGACCGTGCGAGTGCCGACTCGCGCCTACACCGAGACCGGCTGGGAGGTGTATCCACAGGGGCTGTGCGAGACGCTCTGCTGGGTGCGCGAGCGCTACGGCAACGTGCCGCTCTACGTGACGGAGAACGGTGCCGCGTTTCCCGATCCGCCGTCGGTGACCGTCGACGAGCTCGAAGATCCGCTGCGCGTGGAGCACGTTCGATCGCACCTGGCGAGTCTGCGCGCGGCGCGCGAGCGCGGTGTGGACGTGCGCGGGTACTTCGCGTGGTCGCTGCTCGATAACCTGGAATGGTCGCATGGATATTCGAAGCGGTTTGGGATCGTGCACGTGGACTACGCGACACAGAAACGCACGATCAAGCGCAGCGGGCTGGAGTACGCCAAGATGATTGCCGCAGCGCGTTCCGGTGCGGAGCGGTGATCGCCGGTGCGACCAGTGGCTCCCTAGTTCGGTTGCCGCAGCGCTCACTGACTGCGAGTGCCGAGGCATCAAAACGATGAATTTGTGACATCGCCTTCTTCGAGCCGCACTGCCTCACCAAGTCCCAGCTCCCCCAAGATCCGTTGCAGTTCCGTGCCCAGACCTCCAGCCACATCGGCATTCACAGTGACTATGAACTCCACGCCAATCCGGAGGTCGGAGCCCGCCCGGAGCTTTGGCAGGATCTTGGTCCCGAGGCGGTTCCAGACCTCGGGCGGAACCGTTCCAATGACGCGCAACGTCCTCGTGGTTGCGGCAGGTGCGGGCTTGAGTCCCGGCACTGGACTCAGATCGGTGTTCGCGTCAGACATTGATGCAGTCGGCCCGTTGGGCCTTCACGATCGCTTTGTCTCGGGGCTCAATCGTCGTGCGTACCTCTCGCCTCCGTGTATCCCGTCCCACACGAATCAAGCACAGCCGACCTACATCGGGCATCAGTCAAGAAGCGAGGCAGTACCCATGTTCTTGGCGCGTCTACGCCCACCCGAAGGTCGCTCATGGATGAAAGACATCGCGGAAGCGGAGGCTCACAACCTCTCCGTCCCCTCATTGAGAATCCCCAAGTACTGTTCATACACAAACAGCCGATTCCGCCTCTTCCCCGTCAGCTCCCGCGCAATCCCGAGTTCGATCAACAGCTCCATCGCCGAGGAGACCGCCGGAAACGAAAGCCCCGTGCTCTCGCGGATCCTCTGCACGGAACCGATCGGCCGCGCCTTGAGCGCCTCGTGCACACGAAACGCGGAACCTGCGCGCCGGCCGGTGGCTTGGATGCGCGCGTAGTCCACGCGGAATATCACGGAGAGCCGCTCCGCGGTGGCAACCGCGCTTCGCGCCACCTGCTGCACGCCATCGAGAAAGAACGCAAGCCAGGCTTCCCAATCGCCGTCGCGTCGCACGCGATCCAGGAGCGCGTAGTATTCATCGCGATGCTGTTTGAAGTACAGACTCAGGTAGAGCAGCGGCTCACGCAGAACGCCGGCATGACAGAGCAACAACGTGATGAGCAGACGGCCAACGCGTCCGTTCCCGTCGAGGAACGGGTGAATCGTCTCGAACTGCACGTGC
>CAZEPH010000177.1:0-5882 GCA_964514075.1 uncultured bacterium
AGAACGGCGTCGGGATGATGCGCAAGTTCGCCGATGACTGGCGGGCGCGCCGCGTCGCGCGTGGCGCACACGCGCGCGGCGCGCGCGTGGCGATCGTGACGGGACAGCTCGCGGCGGATTGGCTCACGCGCACGATGCTCCCGGACCTCCCCGGCGCGGAAGTGGTCGCCGTGCGCAACGACTACCTCGGCCCGAGCGTGACGGCCGCGGGCCTGCTCGCGGGACGCGACATCGTGCCGCAGGTGGCCGCGCACGGCGCGTTCGACGTGGTGTGTCTGCCGCCCAACTGCATCAACCCCTCGCATGTGTTCATCGACGACACGCCGGTGCGCGCGGTGGAAGAGCAACTCCGCGCGCCCGTGTATCTCGGGCTCGACCTGCGCGTGACGGAGATCCCCGCGGACTGGCGCCCGGGACAAGCGGCGGAGGAAGGCATGACGCCCGCGTGGACAGGAGGAAGCGTATGAGCGAGCGTCGCCTCGCACCCGGCGCGTTGCCGACCGTGGCTATCGTCGGACGTCCGAACGTCGGCAAGTCGACGTTGTTCAATCGCATCGTCGGCGAACGCGTCGCGGTGGTGGACGATCAGCCCGGCATCACGCGCGATCGCAACTACGGCCGCGCGACGTGGCGCGGGCGCACGTTCCTGATCGTCGACACGGGCGGCTACGTGCCGCTGGCGACGAAAGGCATGGACGCACTCGTCCGCGAGCAGGCGGAGTTGGGCATCGCGGAGTCCGACGTGGTGCTCTTCGTGAGCGACGTGCAAACGGGCGTGACGGACCTGGACGCGGAGATCGCGCGCTCGCTGCTCAAACGCGGCGTGCCGACGATCGCCGTCGTGAACAAGTCCGACGGCGCGCGCGAGGAACGCGAGGCGGCGGAGTTCTACCGCCTCGGCCTCGGCGATCCCGAGGCGGTGTCCGCGGCACACGGCCGCGCGATGGGGGACCTACTGGATCGCGTGGTGGCGTTGTTTCCCGTCGAGACGGCGCCGTCCGCGGCCGACGCCGCGTCGACGCGCGTGGCGATCATCGGCCGGCCGAACGTCGGCAAGTCGTCCATCGTGAACGCACTGCTCGGCCAGGACCGCATGATCGTGCACGATGCACCCGGGACCACGCGCGACGCGGTGGACTCCTACATCGATTGGGGTGGGCGATCGTTCGTGCTCGTGGACACGGCGGGCATTCGGCGGACGTCGCGCGTGGAGGGCGACGCGGAGTTCTACAGCACCTTGCGCAGCTTGAAAGCGCTCGAGCGCGCAGACGTCGCCGCCGTGGTCATGGATGCGACGGATCCGTTCACGCGGCAGGACGTGCGCGTGGTCGGCACCGCGCTCGAGGCCGATCGCCCCATCCTCCTCGTGATCAACAAGTGGGACCTCGTTGCGAATACCAGCAAGTCGCCCGAGGCGGTCATCGAGGAAAAGCGCGACTTCCACCTGCCGTTCTTTCCCGGCGCCCCGATGGTGTACGTGTCCGCGAAGACGACGCGCCGCGTGCCCGACATCCTGGTGCGTGCGGCGGCGCTCGCGGAGGAATCCGCGCGCCACATTCCCACGTCCGCGCTCAACGCCGCGGTGCGCCGGTTGATCGAACGGCGGCAGCCGCCGGCCACACCGGACGGGAAGCACGCGCGCATCTACTACGCGACGCAGACCGGGCATCGTCCGCCGGCCGTGACTTTGTTCGTGAGCCGTCCGTCGGCGATCGCCCCCAACTACGTGCGCTACCTGCAGAATCACTTGCGGGAGGAGTTTCAATTCACCGGAACGCCGCTCGTGCTGAACCTGCGCGCGCGCCGGGCGGCCCGCGGGGAGACCCTCGACACGCTCGGATGAGCTGTGCTGTTGCTCGCACGCGCGGCAGCGGTTACAGTGCCTCGCGAAAGTTGTTTCGAGCGATGCACCGCCTACTGGAGTGCGTGCCGACGTGCTGAGCCTCGTCGTCGTTCTCGCGATCGCCTACCTCCTCGGGTCGCTCCCGTTCAGCCTGTGGGCGGGACGACTCCTGCGTGGCATCGATCTGCGCACCGTCGGCAGCGGCAACCTCGGAGCGACGAACGTGCTGCGCGCGCTGGGCTGGCGGGCCGCCGTCCCCGTGCTCGCGCTCGACATCGCCAAGGGCGCAGCGGCGGTGCTCGTCGCGTTGCGCTGGAAGACGCCGCTCGACGCATCCATCGTCGCCCTCATCGCCGGTGTCGCGGCGATCGCCGGCCACATGTGGACGCCATTCGCCGGATTCCGTGGAGGCAAGGGCGTGGCAACAGCCACCGGCGTCTTCCTCTCGCTCGCGCCCCTGCCCACCGCGCTCAGCGCCGCGGTTTTCGCGCTCCTGACCGCCATCACCCGTTACGTCTCGCTGGGATCCGTGGTGGCGGCGTGCCTGCTGCCGTTCTTCGTGGCGTTCTTCCTGCCGCGTTCTCCCGTCAAGCTCCCGCTTCTTCTCACGTGCATCGTTGTCGTGACGTCGATCGTGTGGAAGCACCGCACGAACATGCGCCGTCTCGTGCAGGGCACGGAATCGCGCATCGGCAACCAACCGGGGATCGGGAAGAAATGAGCTCCGTGCACGTGATCGGCGCGGGAAGCTGGGGGACGGCGATGGCGCTCGTGCTCGCCGCGAACGGACACGCCGTGTCGCTCATCGCGCGGACGAGCGAGCATGCACACGAGATGGCAGCGACGCGTGCGAACGAGCGCTTCTTGAGCGGCGTGCGTCTCCCGCCGAATGTGACGACCTGCACGATCGAGGAGGCTCCACCCGAGTGCGACGCGCTGCTCGTGGTCGTCCCCTCACGCGTGTACCGCGAGGTGGCGGTGCAGTGCGGGTACCGGTGGCCTGCGGTGCCCACTCTCGTGTCGCTGACCAAGGGACTCGACACCGATACGCTCGAACGCATGACGCAGCTCCTCGCGCGGGCGTTTCCCGCGGCGACGGCCGAGCGGGCCGTCGTTCTCGCGGGGCCGTCGCACGCGGAGGAAGTGGCGATCGGACGTCCAACGGCGGTCGTGGCGGCGTCGGCCTCGCGTGAGGCTGCCGAACGCACGCAAGCGCTGTGTATGCGCTCGACGTTTCGCGTATACACGAACTGCGACGTCATCGGCGTGGAGATCGCGGTGGCCATGAAGAACGTGATCGCCCTCGCCGCCGGAATGTGCGATGGACTCGTCCTCGGCGACAACGCGAAGGGTGCGCTCCTGACGCGCGGGCTCGCCGAGATCGTGCGGCTCAGCGTCGCGGCGGGAGGGAAACGCGAAACGTCGTTCGGTCTCGCGGGCCTTGGCGATCTCATCGCGACGTGCACGAGCCGGCACAGTCGCAACCGCTACGTCGGCGAGGAAATCGCGCGCGGACGCGCGCTCGAGGACGTGCTGGGTCACATGACGCAGGTCGCCGAGGGCGTGCCCACGACCCGCGCGGCGCGTGCGCTCGCCGCGCAGTACGGCGTGCAGCTCCCGATCACCGAACAAGTCCATGCCGTGTTGTACGAAGGGCGACCCCCTCACGAGGGAATGTCCGCACTCATGAACCGCGACCCGCGCGCGGAGGACGCATGACACCCGACGACGCTCACACGAACAAGAAGCGCGTGTCGCTCGCCGACCGCGCCGCTCAATCGCCGTCCGGCCAAGCCAAGCTCTTCTACTCGATCAGCGAAGCCGCCGACACGCTCGACGTGGCCGCGCACGTGCTGCGGTATTGGGAAACGCAGTTTCCGATGCTGCGCCCGCGCAAAGGGCGATCCGGTTCGCGCATGTACCAGCAACGCGACATCGACCTGCTCGTCGCGATTCGCACGATGCTCTACGACGACGGTCTCACGATCGCGGGCGCACGCAAGAAACTCATCGACAGCCGCAAATCGGGGGAGATCCTGCCGGAAGAGTACGATCCTGCGCGCAAACGCCGGGAACAGATTCAGGAGATCCGCGAGGAACTGTCGCTCATCGCGGCGCAGCTGCGCCGTCCCGCGAAGATCACGCGCGGATGACGTGTGCGCGTCCATCACCGCGCTCCGGCTTGTGGCAGCGGCGGGGCTTTGTTAGTGTGACGCCCTTGCGAAAACGGGAAGGATGGACGGGGCGTGGCGCAGCCAGGTAGCGCACTAGCATGGGGCGCTAGGGGTCGGAGGTTCAAATCCTCTCGCCCCGACCATTCTTCTCGCGCGACCGCGGCGCACCGCCCGGTGCCGAGCACACGCAGCCGGGCCGCGACGTGGGCGTACAGGATCGGTGCGGCGTTCGTTCGGACCGTTCCCCCACGCGTCTCGTACCTCGTCGCCGACACTGTTGCCGCCGCCTGCCTCCTCCTTCGTCCCTTCGAGAGAACCGCCCTCAACGAGAATCTCCGGCGCGTCTTGCCGCACGCGGCGCCGCGCGCGGGGATTGTGTTCCGCCACTTCGCGCGCACGGTCGTGGACTTCCTGGGCCTTCCCGTGTGGAGCCGCTCGGCGCTCTTGCGCGCCGTGCGTGTGGAGGATCCCGACGTCTTGCGCCGCGCCGTAGCGGAGGCGCGCGGCGTGGTGATCGCGTCGGGGCACCTCGGAAGTTGGGAGGTGGGGGCGGCGTATCTCGCCGCGCGCGGCTACACCGTCGTCGCCCCGGCGCGCGCGCACCGCGCGCCGGGCGTCGAGCAGTTCTTCTCCCGTGCGCGCGCGCGGTGCGGCGTCACGAGCGTTCCGGTGGGATCGTCCGCGCGCACGTTGCTCGCGGCCTTGCGGCGCGGGGAGTGCGTCGCCCTCCTCAGCGATCGCCCGCGTGCCTCCGCACACGCGCCGACCCCGTTCTTCGGCCAACCGGCGCACCTCCCCTCGGGACACGTGGGCTTGGCTCTGCGCGCGCGCGCGCCGCTCGTCGTCGGCGCAGCCATTCGGGACGCGGAGGGATTTCGCATCGTGTGGGAACGCGTGCCGCTGGAGGATCTGGGCGTGCGCGACTCCGCGGAAGGCATGCGCCGCGCGACGGCCGCCCTCGAACGGCTCATCGCGCGGGCGCCGTCGCAGTGGTATGCGTTCGAGCGCATCTGGGCGAACACGGCGTGACCCAGGCGGATCTCCCGCGCGGGAGCGTCGCCGTGCTCATTCCCGCGTACAAAGCAGCACACGCAGTGGGCGACGTCGTGCGCCGCGCCGCCGAGCAGGTGGGCGTCGAGCACGTGTACGTGGTCGACGACGGCTCGCCTGACGACACGGGCGCCGTGGCGCGCGCCGCGGGCGCGACGGTGATCACGCAACCGGTGAATCGCGGGAAGGGCCGCGCGCTCGCGCGCGGCTTCGACGAACTCCTCGATCGCGGGTACGAGGCGGTGATCTCGCTGGATGCAGACGGACAGCACGATCCGACCCTGATCCCGCGGTTCCTGCACGTGGCGCGTGACACGCAGGCGGATCTCGTCGTGGGATCGCGTATGCATGACACGCGCGGCATGCCGCTCCTGCGCATCGTCGTGAATCACGCGATGAGCTGGTTCATCTCCTGCCTGGCGGCACGGACGATCTCCGACAGCCAGTCGGGATACCGGCTGCACCGCGCGCGGCTCTTGCGTGCGATCCACCTGGTCACGGATCGCTACGAAACGGAGACGGAGATCTTGATCAAAGCCGGGCGGCGGCGCTTTCGCATTACGTCGTGTCCCATCACGACCATCTACGGCGAGGAGAAGAGTGGGATCCACCCGATGATCGACACGATGCGCTTCTTCACGCTCGTCGCACGGAGCTTCGCGTGGTGGTAGCCGAGCGCCCCGTTATCTTGCTCACGAACGACGACGGCGTACATGCACCGGGTCTCGCGGCCGCGCGCGCCGCGTTCGAGCAGATCGGTGGCCGTCAGGACTGCTGACGCGCCTTCACGCCGCGCATCGACGCTCCGAACCAGC
>CAZEPH010000178.1:0-5857 GCA_964514075.1 uncultured bacterium
ATGGCGGGAGCGGCGGAGTACGAGAGCCTGATCAACGTGAAGGGAGCGGCGACCTCGGGAATGGACGCCATGTCAGTCGCTCACTTCTTCGTGATCCTGGCGATCCTGCTCGGCAATATCGCGTACCTATCGAAGAAGAGCGCGGAACGACGCGCGCGTGGGGGGCGCTGACCGATGGACTGGATTGCGAACCCGTTCACGCTAAACGGACTGTGGGTGTGGATCGCCGCGTTCCTCACTCTCGGCGCGTTTAGTTTTCTGGTGAAAGACAATCCCTGGTACAAGCTGACCGAGCACATTTTCGTGGGAACGGCCGCCGGGTATTTCGCGGCACTCGAGTTCAACACGGTTCTCAAGCCGAACTTGATCGGGAAGATCGGACACGCCGGCGGATTGGAATTGGTGTTCTACATTTTCGCGGCGGTCTTTTGCATCATGATGGTGATGCGGCTCCTGCCGAATATCGGGTGGATCAGCCGCTGGCCGCTCTCCGCGATGGTGGGCATCTACGCGGGACTCGGGGCGATCGGCGCGCTGCAAGGGGACTTCTTCCCACAAGTGCAAGCGTCGATCATCAGCCTGCGGATGGAGGGCGTGGGCGCCGCGGCGTGGGTCGGGTACATCAGCAACCTGCTCATCCTCCTCGGCGTGGTGACGACGCTCATCTTCTTCTACTACTCGGCCGAACATCGCGGGGCTCTTGCCTGGTCCGCGAAGGTCGGCATGTACTTCCTCATGGCCTCATTCGGCGCGGCCTACGGCTTCACCGTGATGGGGCGTATCTCCCTGCTCGTCGGACGCCTGCAGTTCCTTCTCTCCGAGTGGCTGCACCTCATTCGACTCTAGCGGGTTCGTGGGTCGTCCGCCGGGATGCGCCCGCGGACGGCGTGCGGAACATGCAGATCGACCGCGCGCTCGTCGACGCAGCGCGCGCCACGGGGCGTCCGCACGTTCGCGTCTACGCGTTCGATCCGCCGACCGTCACCGTGGGCCGGAGCGAAGACCCCGCGCACATTCTGGACCTGGACGCCTGCCGTGTGCGCGGGATCGGCGTCGCGCAACGGCCCACCGGCGGACGCGCCGTGTTGCACGACAACGAGGTGACCTACTGTGTCGCTATGCTGGACGTCACGGGCGAGGATGTCTCCCGCTTCACGGGAGAGCGGCTCGCCGCCGCGCTCCGCTCGCTCGGCGTGGACGCGGAAGCTCTGCGCACGACGCGCACCCCGCGCGCAGGCGCGACAGCGGGGTACCGGAGTTGTTTCGCATCTGCGGCGCGGTGGGAGGTAGCCGCGCGCGGTCGCAAGATCGTTGGGAGCGCGCAACGGCGATGGTCCGACGCGGTGCTGCAGCACGGCTCGATCCTCATCGGGCCGCAGTTTCGCGGGCTGCCACGTCTGTTGCGACACGCCGAGGGCGCCGACGCCGATCTCGCGTTCGCGACGTGCATCGAGGAGGAACTGCGGCGTTGCGTCACGCGGGAGAGCGTCGAACGCGCGCTGCTGGATGCGCTGCAAATTGACACCCTCTGAAGGGCTTCCTATACTCGTCGGGCTGCACATCCGGATCGTCCTTCCGGGTGGGTGAGGTTGTCCAGGTGTCGCCTGCCGCAGTCGTCTTCTCGGGAGGATGTCTCATGCTTGGTCGCGCGCCGCTCGCCGTGCGCCCGTCGTTGTTGATGCATTTCACGTTGTCGTTGGTCGTGACTCTCGCCGTCACGATGGCCGTCGCCGGCTGCGCGGGGAAGAAGACACGCGAGACAGCGGCCGGACGAACCGATCCACACCCGCTTCCCGAGGAACCACTGTTTTCCACGGCGGCCGAGGTGGGCCATCCGGGCGGGCGTATGATCATCAGCGAGATCTCTCCGCCGAAGACGTTCAACTACATCGTGGCGAACGAGCAGTCCAGCACCGACATCACGACGCAGATGTTCGACGGGCTGGTCACCTTCAACAATGCGAAGCAGATCACGGAACCGGCGCTCGCGTACCGCTGGGAATTGTCACCGGACAGCATGTCGTGGACGTTCCACTTGCGCAAAGGCATCCGCTTCTCGGACGGCACCCCGATCACGTCCGCGGACTTCCACTTCATCTACGACGTCGTCATGGACTCGACCGTGGCCACGCCCGCGCGCTCCAGCATGCTGGTCGGCGACAAGCCCGTCCTTCTGGAAACGCCGGACGAGTCCACGCTGATCTTCCGGACGCCCGTTCCGTACGGTGGTCTCGCGGATCTCGTGGTCGGCAACCTGTACTGCATGCCCAAGCACATCCTGTCGCGCGCGCGGGCCGCGGGGCAGTTTGCATCCGCGTACGGCGTCGACACGCCGCCGGAGTCGCTCGTGACGAGCGGGGCGTTCATGCTTGAACAATACGTGCCGAACGAGAAGGTCGTCCTCAAGCGAAATCCCTATTACTACGTGATCGACAAGAAGGGGCAACGCCTGCCGTACCTGGACCAACTCGTGTACCTGATCGTGCCGGATCAAAACACGGAGTTGCTCAAGTTCCAGGCGGGGGAAACGGACGTGATCGAGAGGCCGCGCCCCGAGGATTACCGCACGCTCAAGCAAGACGCGGCCGCGAAGGACTATACGATGTACGATTCCGGCCCGTCGCTGCAAACGAACTTCCTGTGGTTCAACTTGAACAAGAAGAAGGACCGCGCCACGCCTCTCGTCGAGCCGCACAAATACGCGTGGTTTTCCAACCGCGACTTCCGGTACGCCGTCGCGTACGCGATCGATCGCGACGCCATGACGAGGACGGCGTACTTCGGCCGCGCGGTGGAGAACTGGGGACCGAGCACGCAAGGCAACAAGAACTGGTTCGACCCCGGCGTGGCCAAGTATCCCTACAACCCGGCAAAGTCGAAGGAGCTTCTCGCGGGTCTCGGATACAAGGACACGAACGGCGACGGCTATCTGGAAGATGCGACCGGACACACGATCGAGTTCACGATGTTCACGAACTCGAGCAACACCACGCGCGTTCAACTCCTGACGATGATCCAAGAGGATCTGCGGAAGGTCGGCATCAAGGTGATTCCGCAGCCGATCGATTTCAACGAGCTGGTCACCCATATCCAATCGGATCTGAAGTACGAGGCGATTCTCCTCGGCTTGGCGAGCGGCGTGCCTCCCGACCCGGCCCTCAGCAGCAACGTGTACAAGTCCTCCGGCATGACGCACTTCTGGTACATCAACCAGAGTGCGCCGTCCACGCCGTGGGAGGCGCGCGTCGACACGCTGATGGACGACCTGAGCGTGGCTTTCTCACAGCCCGCGCGCAAGAACATGTGGAACGAGGTGCAGCGCACGCTGACGCGGGAAGCGGTGTTCATCTATCTGCCGACGCAGCTCGCGTACGCTCCGATCCGGAATAAGTTCGGCAATCTGCAGCCGGGCATCATTCCGCCGCCCGTGTCGTGGAACGCGCGCGAGATCTACATCAAGAAGGGAGCGGCGGGGAAGTAGCCCCGTCGGTCGACACACCCACATCCCGTGCGGGTCTTCCTTCTCAAGCGACTCCTGCAGACGATCCCGCTCCTGGTGGGCGTGTCGATGCTGTCGTTCCTGATCATCCAGCTCGCGCCGGGCGACTACCTCACCGTGCTCGCGGAGAATCCGCAGATCAAGCCCGAGTACGTGCAGCAGATGCGCCACAACTTCGGGCTCGATCGCCCGTGGTACGTGCAGTACGGCATGTACGTCGAACGGATCGTATTGCACGGCGACTTCGGCATGTCGTTCTCGCGACGGCAGCCAGTGTTCACGGTGATCCGCGAAGGCCTGTTCAACACGCTGTTGCTGGCGAGCGCGGCCGCGCTGGTGACATGGCTCATCGCGATCCCGCTCGGCGTGATCGCGGCGGTGCGGCAGTATTCGTGGGTGGATCGCATCGCGGGGTTCTTCGCTTTCATGGGGCTCTCGATTCCCGAAGTCCTGCTCGCGCTCCTGGCCGTGTTCGTCGCAGCCAAGACGGGCTGGCTTCCGATCGGCGGTATGCGGAGTCTCGACTACGACTACTTGAGCCCGGCGGGCAAGGCGTGGGATCTCCTGCGGCATCTCGTTCTGCCGGCGATCGTGCTCGGAAGCTCGCCCATGGCGGGCCGCATGAGGCAGATGCGCGGCAACTTGCTCGAAGTGCTGCGCGCGGACTACGTCACCACGGCGCGTGCGAAGGGACTCAGCGAACGCGTCGTGATCTGGCGGCACGCGGTGCGCAACGCCATCAACCCGTTGATCACGCTCTTCGGCTACACCCTGGCTGCGCTGCTCACGGGATCGTTCGTCGTGGAGATCGTCATGGCGTGGCCCGGTCTCGGCATGATCACGCTCGCCGCGTTGCAGGCGAGCGACTTGTACTTGGTCATGGGCAGCTTGCTCATGGGGACGATCATGCTCGTCCTGGGGAATCTCGTCGCCGACGTTCTCCTCGCGGTCGCGGATCCGCGCATCTCGTATGACTAGCGCGACCGCGCAATCGCCCGGCGCCATCTTCTGGCGCCATTTCCGCCGCAGCCGGCCCGCGGTGGCCGGAGCGATTGTGCTCGCGATCTTCTACTTCTCGGCCGTCGTCGCCCCGATCGTGGCGACGTATGCGCCCGAGACGCAGTACCGGGACAACTCGTATCAGCCCCCGACGCGACTCCATTGGCGCGACGCGACCGGGCGCTTTCATGCATGGCCTTTCGTCTACGCGGTGAACCGGTCGATCGACGGCGATTACACGGAACGCACCGACCGCACGTATCCGCTGCGGTTGTTCACGCGCGGGGACGAGTACTCGCTCTTCGGTATTCGATCGAACATCCACGTCCTCGGCGTGGATCGCCCGGCCTTCCTCTTCCTCGCCGGTTCGGATGCGCTCGGACGCGACATCTTCTCCCGGCTCGTGTACGGGGGGCGTGTGTCGCTGTCCGTCGGGTTGATCGGCGTGGCGATCACATTTGCGATCGGCCTGCTCGTCGGCGCCGCGGCGGGTTACTACGGCGGCGTGGTGGATGCCACGCTCATGCGCTTCGCCGAACTGCTCCTCTCGATGCCGTTCCTGTATCTCGTGCTGGCCTTGCGCGCCGCGTTCCCCACCAACATGCCCTCCGCGCAGACGTATCTCATGATCGTCGCCATCCTCGCGTTCATCTCGTGGGCCGGGCTGGCTCGCGTCATCCGCGGCATCGTGCTCTCGCTTCGGCGCAACGAATACGTGCTCGCGGCTCAGGCCCTGGGCTATTCCACCTCGCGCATCCTCGTGCGGCACATCCTGCCGAACACGATGTCGTTCACGATCGTCGCCGCGACGATCTCGATCCCCGCCTACATTCTGGGCGAGGTCGTGCTGTCGTTCCTCGGCGCGGGCATTCAAGAGCCGACGCCGAGTTGGGGCAACATGTTGAACGCGGCGCGCAGCGCGACGGTTCTCACGCATTATCCGTGGGTGCTCGCGCCGGGCGGCGTGATCTTCCTCACGGTGATGGCGTTCAACTTCCTCGGCGACGGCCTGCGCGATGCGCTCGATCCGCGCCGCATTCAAGGGATGTAAGGGAGAGCGCGTGGCGACCGAGAACCTGCTCGAGATACAGGAGCTGCGCACGACGTTCCGCACCGACGGCGGCATGGTGCGCGCGGTGGACGGCGTCACGCTGAGCGTCGCGCCCGGACAAACGCTCGGCGTGGTGGGCGAGTCGGGGTGCGGCAAGAGCGTGACCGCACTCTCCGTGCTGCGTTTGGTGCAAAGTCCGCCGGGACGCATCGAGGGCGGGCGCATTCTCTTTCGCGGCCAGGACCTGCTGCAGCTGTCCGACACGGAGATGCGCAAGATCCGCGGCAACGACATCTCGATGATCTTTC
>CAZEPH010000179.1:0-5838 GCA_964514075.1 uncultured bacterium
CGTTGCTAATTGCACCGAGCGAAATGGTGGGCTGCGTGACACTCACGTTCACGCTCGCCGCCGTGGTGGCAATGAATCCCGGAATGCTGGCTGACACCGTGGTCGACGCGACGTCGAGGCCGTCGAAGGCCACGCCGCCCGTGGCGACGGACAACGGCGAAAACGCATTGCCCGGCGTGATCGACACCGTAACCGTCTGTCCCGTGACGGGCGTCGTGATGAGCTGCCCGGCGACGGCGTTCAAGTTGACGATCGTCGCCGTGAGCGTGGTGCCACCGACACGCACGTTTTGCGTTGGATTCACGCTGGTGTTGCCGGCATTGGGCAGCCCCACGCGCACGTTGAACGGATCCGCGGGGTCGAGCGTGTCGATGGAAGTAACCAGAGAGCTGATGTCGAGCGCTGGTTGGACGATGGTCGCAGTCCGGCTTCCGCTGGTGAATCCGGGCGCCGACACGGTGACCGTCGCGGTCCCGGTCGTGTTCTCCATGCCCTGGATGACGAACGTGACGCTCGTGCTCCCATTGGGGACGAACACGTCGAATGACGCGGCGCCGGCAGTGCTGATGTTGGGCGAGACCAGAACCACGGACGGGTTGTCGCTCTCGACGTGCACCGTCTTGCCCCCGTGCTGCGACGTACTCAGCGTGGCGCTGTACGCGGTGCTCTGGAGTCCGCTGCCCACGTTCGAGAGAACCGGCACGGAAATGGTTTGCGCGCGCGCGTTCGACGCCGCGAACGTGAGCCCGACCACCGCGAGAATGGGAAATACACGCAACCAGCGATGCTTCGACATGGAGGCCTCCTGAATCGCTTTGACTAGCTGGCGCCTACTTGAGCAACACCATCTTCTTCGTGTCGACGAAACTGCCCGCGCGCATCCGATAGAAATACACGCCCGACGCGACGCGCTGGCCGCGGTCGTCGCCGCCGTTCCATTGCACCGACCACGCGCCGGCGGCACGATGTTCATTCACCAGCGTTCGCACAAGACGGCCGGCGACGTCGAAGATTATGATGCTGGATCCACCTTTGGGGGGATGTTGGCCCCTGTTGATGTGGGACGACCGCGGCTCGCGGAAGATCACGCGGCGGCGAAGAAAACGGAAATGGGGCGGGAGAAACTAACGAATGCGGATCGATCCGGGGGTGGACACGGCGACAACGTCGGCGCCGTAGCGGGCGTAGACCTCCCACGTGAGGTCGGAGGGGCTGGGCGTGTCGGCGGGGAGTGCGTTGCGCGACACGACGAGTGTCGCGTCGGTGACGTCCGAGGAGCGATACAGCTCGTGGAGGTCGGCACGATAAATACGCACCTGGTAACGGTCGGCGCCGGGGACCGGATCCCACGAGAGGAGAATGTCCCCGTCGGAACGAACCTGCGCTTCATGCAGGAGGACAACCGCCTGCGAAGGCTGGGCGCCGTCGCGGACGAGGGATTCTTCCGGACCGCGCGCCATCCACCACACCGCCACGACTACCACCGCGGCCGCCGCCGCCAGCGGCGCCGGGCGCAACAACCCCTGCCACCACCGCGCGCGCGACAGCGGCAATCGGTGCGTTTCCGCCGGAGTCCAGCGTGCCGCATCCTGATCGATGTGTGCATCCAGAACGCTGATCACCTCATCGAGGCCCGCTTCTTTCGCTGGCTTCGCGTCGATGAAGGACCGGTACGAGTGCGCCAAGCTCCGGCAGCGCGGGCATGCGTCGACGTGACGGCGCTGCGAATGATCCGCCGGCAATTCCAAGACTTCCGCGATCCGATCGACGTCGATACACTGCGTCTTCAAGACAACCTCCTCGCGATCCGGGCCTAACCCCGGCGATCCCTATCTCGTGCCGCGCGCAGCTTACGCCGCGCGCGCTGTAGGACGCTGCGCGCGCCCGACGCGTTCTCCAGCCCCATGATGTCCCTCACTTCGTCGATGGGCACGCGCTCGATATAATGGAGCCAGACGGCTTCCTGTTCATCACGCGCCAGCTCGGTGCGAAGGATTCGCAACAACCCTTCTTCGTCGTGCTGTTCGAGGAGGGCGTCGGGCAACGGAGCCGGATCCTGGGGATCCATTTCGTCGATATCGTCGACGGCCGGCCCCGTGTGTCGGGCGGCATCGATGCATCGGTTGCGCGTCACCGAGAACAGCCACGACGAGAACCTCGAGCGTCCTTGGAACGACCCGATCTTCTGCCACACCGTCGTCAGGACATCCTGCGACAGATCCAGCGCGCGCTCGCGGTCGTGCGTGTATCGGAAACACCAGAGATACACCGCGTTGCGATAACGGCGAACCAGCTCGGTCGCAGCCGCGCGTCGCCGCGCCGGATCGTCGTCGGTACGGACGATTCGTAGCAGCTCGTCGTCGGGGACGTTTTCCCCCCGCAATGGATTGGACGTAGAAGACATCGTTTTCAGCACGGCCCGACCGGACCGCTGAAAGCAATTATCCCACCGATTGGGATGGGCGTCGACGCCGGAGGGCGAACAGGAACGCGCCCAGAATGGCCGTTCCGACGGCGGCGACGAGGGTACCGTCCGGCAGGGGAAGCCGGCGTTTCTCGAGAGAGATGCCCATCGAGCCCTCCCCCACCGCGGTAAATCCGGCCCAGAAGTACGGGTGGGCGTACTTGGACGAACGACTGATCTCGAGTTGCGAACGGCGCAGCGCGGTCGCCACTGGATCCCCCGCGGCCAAATGCCGGTAGAAAGAACGCATCATGACGCGCGTCACGCGATCGTCGACCGGCCACAAGCTCGACACCACGACCGGAACTCCCGCGCTCAAGAAGGCCGCCGTGAGACCGAGCGTTCCTTCGCCCGTCGTCACTCGTCCACCCGCGGTTTCGCAGCCCGAGAGGACGGTGAGGCGTGCGGCCAGTCGGAGCTGCGCGATCTGCCACGCGCGGACATACGGGTCGGGGCGAAACGCCCGCGCGATTCGCAGCGAATCTTCGGGCGATAGGAAACTCGGCGCGGCACTCTGGCGAGGAGCGGGTTCGATCGTGTCCGACGCGCTCGCGGGAACGTCCGCGACTCGAAAGCCCGACTGCCACGGCGTTTGATCGACCACCAGCGCGTGCGCGGCGATGTGCAACACGTCGCAGCCGGCGGCCGCGGCCTCGAACCCACCGGCTCCAGCGACGCCGGCGACGACCTGCACGTTGTCGTAGCGCCGCGCGAGATCACGAACCTCGTCGCGCGCTCCGGTCAGGCGCTGGTTGGAAGAGGCCATGGCAACCACGGAGACGTCGGCGGCTTCCGCGCTTGGTTTGGTTCGCCGTTCGAGGACGAGCACGCTCGCCGATGGAATCTGAACGACGTCGTGGTCCTGCATCAACATGTCCCCGCGGTCGCGCAGAATCAGCGTCCCGAACGGGACGGTCGCGAAGAATCCATCCGCGGAAACGAACAGGCGCTGCGAGCGCTCGACGACGTCCGCCACACTCCCGAGTACGTCGTCGCCCACCGACCGCTGCATGGCCCTCATGCGCTCGCTCGTGTACTGTGCCCGCGACGCGGCGTCGCCGCTCGCGATGATCCGGCGAAACAACCGCACGCGATCGGCCAGCGCGGACGAGGGCCCCTCCAACTCGACCACCCGCATCGAGTCGGCCGTCACCAAGGCGACGAACGATCGCCGCGTACCCACACAGAAATCCACCACGACCTCCGCGGGGCGCAGAATCGCCTGCACGTCGCGCAACTTCGCCACGCCGTTCCAACGGCCTTCGATGCCCGCGTTTTCAAATCGAGGGTCGGTGATGCGGTCGAGCAACGTCCGCGTCTTGATGCGCTGCACGGCGTCGAAGAACGCTTCGTCGCGCGCGGACTGCGGCGCCGACGCCGGGACTTCGAGCAGCACGCGACCGGCTTCGACGATGTCTCGCGAGACCTCCTGTCCGTACGTCTCGCGCCAGTCGGGTGTGGTGATACCGCCTCGAATGGCCTCCATGCTGTCGAGGGCGGCGTAGAACGTCGTGGCCGCGTCGTCGGCTCGACCGGACGTCCGGTAGCATTGACTTTCGAACAGCATGGATTCGACCGTGATGCGCCGGTCGCGCTGCTGCTGCGCCGTCTCGCGCGCCAGGCGTGCATACGCGAGTGCTTGCGAGTTGTGGTCGGCCATGATGTGGAGTCGGGCGAGAAGGATGTACACGTTGGCCGCGTTTCTGCCGTACAGGCGCCGCCCTCCTTGTTCCGTGTACTTGGACAGCAAGGCGATAGCCGCGTCGACGCTGTCGCTTGACGCGAGAACCCAGGCGAGATCCATCACGGCGATATCGCGGTGCTGCGGCTCCAGCGACTCGAGATGGGCGGTCAGCCCGCGCAACAACGTCGCCGCCGCTTCACGCCGTCCCTGCCCCATGCGCAGCTCGGCCAGGCGAAGGTCGAGAAGTCCCAGGTACCCGGCGTTGGGTTGCGTTTCGCACAGCTTGCGCGCTTCGACGAGAAACGCTTCCGCCGTTTCGTAGTCCCCCAGCAGCATCGCGCCTTGCGCCAGGTTGGTTGCAGGAACGATGATGGCCCACGGGGACTTGAGCTCGCGAGCCAGATCGAAGGCACGCTGCTGGTACTGCTCGGCCCGGCTCAGGTCTCCGCGTTGGTACTCCATGCTGCCGAGATTATTGACCGCCCACATCTCGTTTAGACGGTCCCCCGTGTCCTGCGCGGCTACCCACGCCCGTTGGTAGCAACGCACCGCATTGTCCTGGTTGCCGAGCGCGTTCTCCACCCGGCCTAGTCCGATCAACGGCGTGACCTCGAGCCGCGTCAACCCGCTGGCGTGGAAGAGTTCGATGGCGCGCGTGTACTCCTGCTTGGCGCGATCTTGCTGGTCGAGGAGGTGGAGTTCGTAGGCGATCCCGCTGCGCGCCCATGCTTCGTCGACGGGGGAATGCGTTCGTTGTGCCAAGAACAGACGCCGCTCGAAACAACGCAACGCGTCCTGGAGCTGTCCGCGTGCAGTGTACGAGTACCCCTTGAAATGCATGGCTGACATCAGCCCGACCGTGTCGCGAACCGCTTCCGCGATGCGGATGCCGGTATCGATATCCGGCTCGGCATCGTCCGGCCCGCCGAGCGTCAATCGAGCCCGGCCGCGCTGCGTGATCGCCCGCCCGAGCAACATGGAGTCGCCGGTCGCTTCAGCGCGCCGGATGAACGCGGGCAAAATGGTGAGAATGGAGTCGTACCAACCCGCCGTGAACAGCGGCTCGGTCAGCGCGCGTAGTGAATCGGAAGCGGTAGCGCGAGACGTGGGCCGCGTCGCGCCAGCGGCGGTCAAGGAGAGGCCGGCGGCCACCAGCCAGGTTAAGATGCGCCTACGCGACCGCCTCGGACAAAGTCGCACGCGTTCGCCCTTCCTTTTCCATCCGCTCGGCGACGTGGAGCACGAAATTCGCCGCCTTGCCGACCACGTCGTCGCGCTTGGGCACCACGTAGAGCGCCTTCTTCATCTCCGGGTGCTCGTCGACGTAGGCACGTAGTTCCTCGATGGTGCGACCCGTCTTGGCGAGACAGTCCGCGAACTCCTGGCGCGCCTTGATGCGCGCATTGCCGAGCGCCATCTGCACGCGCGAGTGCGCGTTGATCTCGCCTTCGCCGGACGTTTCGATGGGGAGGTAGATCATGTCCTTATAGTGCTCGGTCACCGCGGCCTGCGCGCCGTCGGACTGCGTGCTCGGCATGCACCCGAACGGCTTCAGCGACACCACCATGTGCGCGATGCCCTTGCTCGAGTAGTAGATGTTCTTCGCGACTTCGAGGTGGCCTTCGCCGCCGGCCGCGCGCGAGTTGTAGTACGGGTGCCCCATGCGCTGGAGCTGGTACTGGCACACGAG
>CAZEPH010000180.1:0-5806 GCA_964514075.1 uncultured bacterium
GATCCTGGTGGCGTGCGCGCTGTCGAGCGGCAGCGGCCGGGCGCAGCATCTCGTCCCCGGCCCGGACTCCACGCGTCCGCTCGTGCGGTACGCGGACTCGCTCGTTTCCGTGAACGACCGTTGCATCATCTCCGGCAGCGGGTTGAATCCGGCGATGCGCCCCGTCTACGTGAACGAGACGCCGGTCGGATTCTGCTGAAGCATGTGCCCCGGGATCTTCGTGCAAGGTCCAGAGACCCCACTCCGCGCGCAGCGCCTCGCGTTTCGCTGCCCGGTCGCGCGTGGTCGCGCCGCGCGCATCGACTCCACGCTCCGCGTGATGATCAATCACGACATCTACTACTTCTCCTCGCGCGCCGCGCGGGCGCGCTTCGAGGCCGACCCGCTTCGCTACTGCCGCACTCTCACCGATCCGATCACGCGCGGGCGGTTCACGCCGACTCCGCGATCGCCGTGGACCGTGTATGACGGGCGCCGCTACTACTTCCCGAGCGTGACGGCGCGCGCTCAGTTCGTCGCACAGCCCGATAGCTTCGCCGTGCGGCGCGGCGGTGGATGACCTCTCGCCGGAGTGCCGCCCGCCGTTCCTGCTGCGTCTCCCCGACGTGCAAACGGTGTGCGCGGGCCTTCGCGCGTACGCCGCGCCCCCTCCCAACGAACCGCTGCGCGCAGCGCTCCGTGACGGCCGCGGGGATCTCCTGTTGCATGCCTCGTGGCGCGACGACGCCCGTCGCCCCGCCGTCCTCATCCTGCACGGTCTCGGCGGAACGAGCCAGTCGCCGTACGTCGTGCGCGCGGCGCTGGCTGCGCTCGCGCACGGCTGTCACGCCGTTCGCATGAACGCGCGGGGCGTCGGAGCCGGTCTGGCCCACGCGCGCGGCTTGCCACACGCGGGACTCAGCGACGACGTCACCGCCGCAGTGGACACGATCGCCTCCGACGCACGCGTGAGCGGCGTGCACCTCCTCGGATTCTCGATCGGCGGACACATGGCGCTGCGCGCCGCCGCGGATTGGGGCGACCGGCCGCCGGCCGCCGTTCGCACCGTGGTCGCGGTGTCCGCGCCGCTCTCGCTCGCCCCCGCGTCACATCACATGGAAGGGTGGCGCGTGACGCCGTACCGGCGTCACGTTCTGCGCGGCCTGACGCGCGCGCTCGCCGGTCACCTGGCCCTGCACGCGGACGCCTTTCCGCAGTCGGCCGCGCATGCCCTCACCGCTCGCACGATTCGCGCGTACGACGAGGCGGTCACTGCCCCGCATCACGGCTTCGCCGACGCGGACGCGTACTACGCGGAAGCGAGCGTCGCGCCCGTTCTCTCGCGCGTTCGCGCACCCACGTTGTATCTCCACGCCATGGACGATCCGATGGTGGGCCGCGACGCGATCTTCCCGCACATCGCGCACGCGACCGCTGCGGTGCGCGTGCGGTTCACCGCACGCGGCGGGCACGTCGGGTTCGTGGAGTCCCTTGCGCCCGACGGGTTCGTGCGCACGTGGGCGATGCGGCATGCGCTGGCGTTCATGGAGGCGCAGTGAGCCCGTCGGCGCTGCATCGCGCCGTCGGGCGCTAGTTGTCCGCCGTCCCCTCCGCGTACTTCACAAGGAGCGTCTGCTTGAGCGGCGCGCGCTTGTCGCCGTACGTCAGCGTCACCGTGTACTCCCCCGGCGCACAGTACGCCGGCTGATCCACCCACACGGTGCGATCCATGCGGCGCTCCCGCTCCGGCTGCAGATCCCACACGACGCGGTGCACGCCGCGCGTGCCGGGGCCCGTCAACTTCCGCACCGTCCCCGTGGAGTCGGCCACCTCGATCTTCACGCCGTCCTCGATCTCCGTGTTCACGAAGTACGTGATGTACGCGCCGAACGGCGGGTTGTTCGCGCTGAACATGCGCTCGCCCCAGAGCCCGCCGAGGACCCGCGCGTGAAACGCTGTGGCGGGACGCAGCGGGAAGAGCGTCACCGAGTCGCGCGCGCAGGCGGGCGTCCACCGCTCGAGCGCGACGATGTCGTCCATGACGTACACGCTGCGCCCGTGCGTGCCGATCACGAGATCTCCGTCGCGCGGGTGAATCACGATATCGTCCACCGCGACCGTCGGAAGACCGTTCTTCATCTTCACCCAGTGCGCGCCGCCGTCCAGCGAACGATAGATGCCGAACTCCGTCCCGACGAAGAGCAGCCGCGGATTCCACCGGCCCTCGCGAATGACCTTCACCGGCTCGGCGCGCGGCAGATCGCCCGCCACCGACGTCCACGACGCGCCGCCGTCTCGCGTGACGACGACGTACGGCGCGAACACATCGGTGCGGTGCCCGTCGAACGACACGTACGCCGTGCGTGCGTCGTGATGCGACGCCTCGACCCGGCTCACGTACAGTCCCGGCGGCACACCGCGGATGCGCGCCGTGCAATCCGTCCACGTGGACGCACCGTCCGGCGACGTCCACACCTTGCCGTCGTCCGTGCCGGCCCACAGCCGCCCCTTCGCGACGGGTGATTCCGCGAGTGACGTGATGGTGCAGTGCGTCTCCGCGTCGGACCCGCCCGTGATCATGCGCTCCGGATTCTGTGTCGTGAGATCGGGACTCACTCGCTCCCATTCGTCCCCGCGCTCCGTGAGACGGAAGACGTGATTCCCGCCCATCCACAACACCGTCGAATCGTGCGGCGAGATCACGAACGGCGCGTTCCAATTGAAGCGGAAGCGCGGTTGACCTTCGTTGTTCGACGGGCGGAGATAGCGCATCTTCCCCGTGGCGAGATTCACGCGCGCGAGCTCACCGCCCTGCGATTCGAAGTACACGTAGTTCGGGTCCGACGGGTCGGCCGCGACATGAAAGCCGTCCCCGCCGCCGAGATCGAACCAGTCGGCGTTCGTGATGCCATTTGGTTTCGCCTCCCCGAAGGTGTCCGGCGCCCACCGCGTCGCGCTCGGCCCGCCCCAGGATTGATTGTCCTGCAGGCCGCCGTAGATGAAGTACGGCTCGCGCATGTCCACGGCCACGTTGTAGAACTCGCCGATCGCGAGGTTGTTGTGAAAGTCCCAGGTGCGCGCGCGATCGTAGCTTTGATAGAACCCCCCGTCGGTGCCGAGCAGCACGCGCTGCACGTTGGACGGATCGATCCACATCGCGTGGCAGTCGGGGTGAATCGACTTGGCAAACCCGGTGGTGAACGACTTCCCGCCGTCGTCCGAGACCCAGAGATCGACGCCCAGCAGATAGACGCGCGCGGTGGTGTCCGGCTGCACGCGAATCTCACTGAAGTAGAACGGGCGCGGCGTGAACTCCGACAGGCGCGTCCACGAGTCGCCACCGTCCAGGCTGCGGAACACGCCTCCCCCGCTGCTCCACGACGAGAACTCCGCGTGCCGCCCGCCGTCGTCCGATTCCACGACGGCATAGACTGTGCGCGGGTTCTTGCGGAACACATCGAGCCCGATGCGGCCCGTCGACGCGGGAAGGCCGTTCGTGAGCTTGGCCCACGTCGCCCCGCCGTCCGTGCTGCGGAAGATGCCGCCCGTCGTTCCACCCGCGGTGTACGACCATGGCGTGCGCCGGCGCGCGTACAGCGCCGCGTAGAGCGTGCGCGGATTCCCGGGATCCATCGCGAGATCGCATGCGCCGGTGCGGGCATCCACGCGCAACACGTGCGACCACGTCTTGCCGCCGTCGGTCGTCTTGAACACGCCGCGCTCCGCGTTCTCGCCCCACAGGCGCCCGAGCGCGGCGACGTACACCGTGTTGCTGTCGCCGGGATCGATCAGCACCTGCGAGATGGTGCTCGTCGCGGCGAGTCCCATGTGCTCCCACGACCCGCCGCCATCGAGCGACCGGTACACGCCATTCCCCCACGACGAGGAGTTGCGGCTGTTCGCCTCGCCCGTTCCTACCCACACGACGTTCGGGTTCTTCTGCCAGACCGTCACCGCACCGATGGACGCCACGGCCTGATCGTCGAAGATGCCGGACCATGTGGTTCCGTTGTTCGTCGTCTTGAACAACCCGCCCGTTCCGGTGGCGAGGTAGATCGTCGTCGGTGTCTTCTCCACCACGGCGATGTCCGAGATGCGCCCGCCCATGTTGGCCGGGCCGACGCTGCGCCAGGTCATCTCCTTGAACAGTTTCGCCGACGTATCGACGAGAGCGGCGGTGGGCGCGGCGAGCGCAGTGTGTGCCGCGCACAGGCCGACCAGGGCGAGAGTCCATCGCAGGCGCATGTCTGTGTCCTTTCCTCGAGTGGAAGTGCCAGGCGGGCGATGCAATCAGAAACCCGCGCGCGCGACAAGGACCAACTCGCGCGCGTGCTATGCTGCGGCGCGTGATGACCTCGTGGGATGTCGCCGTTGTGGGCGCGGCGGCCGCCGGCCTCGCCGCCGCCATTCAGGCCGGGCAGACCGGCGCGCGCGTGCTCTTGCTCAACGCGCACCCGAAGGTGGGCCTGAAGATCCTCATGTCGGGCGGCACGCGATGCAACGTCACGCATCGCACCGTCAGCGAGCGCGATTACAATGGCGGATCGCGCGCCGTCGTGGCGCGCACACTGCGCGCGTTCTCGGCGGAGCGCACGCGCGAGTGGTTCGCGTCGATGGGCGTGACCCTCCGCCTCGAGAGCACGGGCAAGTACTTCCCCACGACCGACGATGCGCACACCGTGCTCGACGCTCTTCTCGCCGAGGCGCGACGCGCGGGCGTGCGCATCGAGAGCGGGTGGCGGGTGGTGCGCGTGACGCGGGACGGCGACGCGTTCACGCTCGCGATGCAACCCATGGCGAACAGCAATGCCTTCGGACCCGTGCTGCCCAAGTACGGGCACGTGGAGTGGGATCTGCCGGACGTGCACGCGGCGCGCACCGAGCGGGCCCGCGCGGTCGTCCTCGCGACAGGGGGCATCAGCTTCCCGCGCACCGGAAGCGACGGCACGGGTTACGCGCTCGCGCGCGCACTCGGGCACACGCTCGTCGCGCCGGTCCCGTGCCTCACACCGCTCACCAGCGACGACGCGCTACCGCGCGCGCTGCAGGGCCTCACGCTCGATCTCGCGCTCACGCTGTGGGTGGACGGCGCGCGCGCCGTCACGACGCAGGGATCGTGCGTCTTCACGCACGTCGGGCTGAGCGGTCCCGCGGCGCTGGACATTTCGCGCCACTGGCTGCGCGCGGACGGCGCACGCACGCGCGCGATCACCGCGTGCTTCATTTCCGGCGCGACGGAGGAGTCGCTGCTCGGCGCGTGGTTCGAGGCGCCGCGCGTGAGCGTGCGCCGTCACCTCGGCGAGCACGTGCCGGACCGGCTTGTGCTCGCGCTGTGCGAGGAAAGCGATGTCGTACCGGGGACGCCCCTCGCGCAGGTGCGCAAGGACGCACGCACCACGCTCCTGCGTGCGCTCGTGCGGCGCGACATGCGCATCACCGGCACGCTCGGGTTCGAGAAGGCCGAAGCCACCGCGGGCGGCGTGGTCCTCTCCGAAGTGGATCCGAGCACGCTCGAGTCGCGCTGCACGCGCGGTGTGTTTCTGTGCGGGGAAATCCTCGATGTGGACGGACGCCTCGGCGGATTCAACTTCCAGTGGGCGTGGTCGAGCGGTGCGGTCGCCGGAGCGGCGGCCGCACGATCGGCCGGCGTCACCGCCCGCGACTGATTCGCCGCTCAGTCCGCGTTCCCCTCGTTGCCCCCCGCCTCCGCACCGCCACCGGCAGGCGGCGGACCCGCGGGCCACTCGACGTGCGCGCCGAACTCGTGCACGAGCCGTCCTCCCGCATGCCCACAGACTAACTCCAGCTCGACAACCCCTTACTGCGA
>CAZEPH010000181.1:0-5801 GCA_964514075.1 uncultured bacterium
GTTCAACGCCGACTTCGACGGCGACCAGATGGCCGTCCATCTGCCGCTCTCGGTCGAGGCGCAGATCGAGGCGCGCGTGCTCATGATGAGCACGAACAACATCCTGTCGCCGGCGAACGGCAAGCCGATCATCACGCCGACGCAGGACATCGTGCTCGGCGCCTACTACCTGACGCGTGAGCGCCAGTTCGCGCAGGGCGAGGGCATGAAGTTCGGATCGATCGACGCGCTCCGCGCGGCGTACGATGCCGGCGCGGTCGACCTCCAGGCGGCGGTCGAGGCGCGCATCGATGGAAAGCTGCAGCGGACGACGATCGGCCGCGCACTGTTCTATTCGATCGTTCCCGAGGGCGTCCCGTTCGAGCTCGTGAACCGCGTCATGGATCGCCGGACGCTCGGCGATCTGGTGAACGAGGTCTATCGACGCGTCGGCAACAAGGCGACCGTCATCCTGTCCGATCGGCTGCGCACGCTCGGCTACGAGTTCGCGACGCGCGCGGGAATCTCGATCTGCGTCGACGACATGAAGGTGCCGAAGACGAAGGCGAGTCTGATCAACGAGGCCCAGTCCGACGTCAGCGAGTTCCAGCGCCAGTACCAGGAAGGCCTGATCACCGACGGTGAGCGTTACAACAAGGTCGTCGACCGTTGGGCGGCCGTCACCGATGAGCTCTCGCAGAACCTCATGGCGGCGATCGCGCACGAGGACACGAAGGACCGCGCGGGCGAGACCGTCACCGTCCCGAGCATGAACTCGATCTTCATGATGGTCGACTCGGGCGCACGCGGCTCGGCGCAGCAGGTCCGCCAGCTGGCCGGCATGCGCGGCCTGATGGCGAAGCCCTCGGGCGAGATCATCGAGCGACCGATCCTCTCGAACTTCCGCGAGGGGCTGTCGGTGCTCGAGTACTTCATCTCGACGCACGGCGCGCGCAAGGGTCTGGCCGACACCGCGCTCAAGACGGCGGACGCCGGGTACCTGACGCGCCGTCTCGTGGACGTCGCACAGGACGTGATCATCACCGAGCCGGACTGCCACACGATTCGCGGCATCGAGATCGAAGCGCTGAAGGAAGGCGAAGAGGTCATCGAGTCGCTCGGGGACCGCGTCCTCGGACGTGTCGTCGCGGACGACGTCGTGGATCCGATCACCAACGACACGCTCGCCACCGCGGGCATGGAGATTGAGGAAGACGTCGCCGCGCAGATCGAAGAGAGCGGCGTCGAGCGCGTGAAGATCCGCTCCGTGCTGACGTGCGAGTCGCGTCGCGGCGTGTGCATTCTCTGCTACGGACGCAACCTCGCCACCGGACACATGGTGGACATCGGGGAAGCGGTCGGCGTGATTGCGGCGCAGTCGATCGGCGAGCCGGGCACGCAGCTCACGTTGCGGACGTTCCACATCGGCGGCGCGGCCGCGCGCATCGCCGCGCAGTCGGTGATCAAGGCGAAGGCCGGCGGCAAGGTGAAGTTCAAGGGCCTCGAGGGCGAAATCGTCGAGTACGACGCCACCGATGCGGCGGGCAATACGCGCAGCGTGTGGCGTGTGCTCTCCCGCAAGGGCGAGGTGGAAATCACCGACGGCAAGCGGACGCGTCACAAGTACAACGTGCCGTTCTCCGCGTTGCTGTATGTCGACGACGGCTCCACCGTGGAAGCCGGCCAGGAACTGTTCGAGTGGGACCCGTACAACACGTCGATCCTGACGGAGAAGAAGGGAACGGTGCGGTTCAAGGACATCGTGGACCGCATCACCGTGCGCGACGAAATCGACGCGAACACGGGAGCGCAGACGCTCGTGATCATCGAAGACCGCGAGAAGACGCACCACCCGGCAATCGAAGTCGTGGACGCGGCGGGGCGCCGCAAGGCGTCGTACCCGATTCCCACCGGCGCACGGCTCCTCGTGCGCGACGGCGACGAGGTGGCCGCGGGTGGCGAAATCGCGCGGACGCCGAAGGCCGTGTCGAAGACGCGCGACATCACCGGCGGTCTGCCGCGTGTCGCGGAGTTGTTCGAGGCGCGCAAGCCGAAGGATCACGCGATCGTCTCCGAAATCGACGGCACCGTGCGCTTCGAGGGCATCACGCGCGGTATGCGCAAACTCGTGGTGCGGAACGACGTCGGAGAGGAGCACGAATACCTCATTCCGCAGGGCCGCCACCTCCACGCGCAAGAAGGCGACGTGGTGCGCGCCGGCGACCAGCTCACGGAAGGTCCGCGCAATCCGCACGACATCCTGAAGATCAAGGGCATCAAGGAAGTCCAGGAGTACTTGGTAAACGAGACGCAGGAGGTCTACCGGCTCCAAGGTGTGCGCATCAACGACAAGCACATCGAGGTGATCGCACGGCAAATGCTGCAGAAGGTGAGGATCGAAGACCCGGGCGACACGACGTTCTTGGAAGGCGAGTCGATCGACAAGCAAACGCTCGCCGAAGAGCAGGACCGCGTGATCGCCGAGGGCGGACAGCCCGCGCGCTTCCAGCCGCTCTTGCTCGGAATTACAAAGGCGTCGCTGTCGACGCAGTCGTTTATTTCGGCGGCATCGTTCCAGGAGACGACGCGCGTTCTCACCGAAGCGGCAATTCAAGGAAAGAAGGACGAATTGCGCGGCTTGAAGGAGAACGTGATCATCGGGCACCTGATTCCGGCGGGCACGGGATTGCAGAAGTATCGCAAGGTGCGGGTGGTGTCGGATGAGGAGGCGGCTCGGGAGGCGGCACTGGAGGCGGAGGAGGCTTCGGTCGGGTAGCTCCTTCCGACGCGGGAGCCGGCGTTGCCGTCTTTCGCTCAGGGTCCTCGCTCGCGAATGCAAAGCCCCGCGCTCTGCGCGGGGCTTTGTCTATTAAGGCTCGCTGCGGATTCGCGAAAGACGGCAACGCCGACTCCCGCTGCGGGGGTGCGTCGTCCGACTCCCCCACGCGGATTGGGCTGGCAGGATCGGGCGCGTCTGGGCGGCGGGCGTTTAGGGTAGATGTGTCGCCTTGAGCGGCGCGGTTACATTCGTCGCGTTTGGGAGGTAGTCTCAGAAGCACGGGTGGTGGGGATGGGGTTGGGGAAATGCGGTTCGAATGGGACAGCGACAAGGCGATTGCCAATGTCGCGAAGCATGGCGTCGTGTTTGATGAGGCGATCACGGTGTTCTGCGATGCAACGCCTCCTGGTCGTGTCTCACGCAGATCGATTCGGTGCGGTGCGCATCATTAGCGCGCGCCCGGCGACGCGCGGCGAAAGGAAGCGCCATGCGGCAGAGAGCTAAGGTTGTGCGAGACGAAATGCGGCGCGAGTACGCGTTCGACTACTCGACGGCGGTGCGCGGGAAGTACCATCGCGCCATGCCCAAGGACGGGGCGAACGTTGTGGTGCTCGACCCGGACGTTGCGAAGGCGTTCCGTTCGTCGGAGGCCGTGAACGAGGCGCTTCGATCACTCCTGCACGTTGCGGAGACGACGAAGCGACTGACGCGGCGACCAGGTCGTGCATCGACGGGGCGTCGCGCAGCGGAGTAATCGTTCGTTACACCGGAGACTTGGCAGGGACGGGGCCGGTGCAGTAGCTTGGCCGGCGAACGGGTACTACGCTTGGAGCCAACGATGTCCGTACCCACAGAGTTCGCGACATATCACTTCGTGACGCACGGCGTGCGCGCCGCGCGGCTGGCGGGACTCGTTGTGCACGACGCCCCGTCCGGCGTGTTACCTCCGCCCCGGCTCCTCGAACGCGTGCGCGATGCTGTTCGCCGCCGCCACTACAGTCGCAAGACCGAGAAAGCGTACGTCGGGTGGATTCGCCGGTTCATTCTCTTTCACGGCAAGCGGCATCCTTCGGAGATGCGCGAGACGGAGATCGCGCGGTTCCTCACGTTCCTCGCACGCGAGAAGAGCGTGAGCGCGTCCACGCAGAATCAGGCGTTGAGTGCGATCTTGTTTCTGTATCGCGAGGTGCTCGGCGTTGAGATTGGAGCGAGCGAAGGTGTTGTCCATGCAAAGCGCGCGCAGCATGTGCCCGTCGTTCTCACCGTATCCGAGGTGGAGCGCATCCTGATGCGAATGCACGGTGCGCCACGATTGGCCGCGTCGATCATGTACGGAGCCGGCCTTCGGCTGATGGAATGCATGCGCCTTCGCGTGAAGGACGTGGACTTTGAGCGGCGCGAGATCACGGTGCGCGACGGGAAGGGGCAGAAAGATCGCGTCACGATGCTCCCGGAGGGGCTGGCCGTTCCTCTGCAGGCGCAATTGACGCAGGCGAAGAAGCTGCATGATTCCGACGTCCAGCGCGGTTTCGGCGCGGTGGAATTGCCCGATGCGCTCGCGCGGAAGTATCCGCGCGCCGCGTTCGATTGGGGCTGGCAGTGGGTGTTTCCGGCTTCGAGGCACTATGTGGATGCGGGTACGGGGCAACGGAGGCGGCACCATCTGCATGAGTCCGTTGTGCAGAGGGCTGTGCGAGAGGCGGTGCTCGAAGCCGGACTCGCGAAACCTGCTGGGTGCCATACACTGCGGCATTCGTTCGCGACACACCTGCTGGAGGCTGGCTACGACATCCGCACGATCCAAGAACTGCTCGGCCACGCAGACGTCGCGACGACGATGATCTACACGCACGTGCTGAACAAGGGAGGACGTGGCGTGCGGAGTCCGTTGGATGGGATTCGGTGGTGATCTCTCCCTTGCGGCTCGCGGGGCTATTCGACTTATCTGGAACTATGTAAATCGGTGGAGCTGCGGTCGCGCGAGACGATCAAACACCGTACATGCAGTTCGTTGCGTGGAGGGCAACATGAGTGGTCACAGTCCTAATCGAGTTATCCGCGCTAGGCGAGAGGCGCTCGCTTGGGCTGGATACTCATAGTTATGCCGATTCCAACAGCTTGTCATGAAGCAAACCACTCGTAGGGACGAACTTCGCACAACGGCGGAGGCGTTCCAAAACGCATGCATCGCCCTGGCGACCGGTGGCAAGTTCGATTACGAGATGTGGGAGAAAGCTCGCGCTGACCTGCTGTCGCAGCCGGAACTGCTGCGCACCCTTCCGGATTGGATTGCGACTTGCCGCTTCGGTGGCCAGTTCTGGCCCTTTATTCGCGACACGTCACCGACGTACGCGGGACGCCGCGCCTTTCTGTACGAGTCACTCAAGCCAGTCTTCGACGCAGTCGAACACGGATCGACTCAGCCGACGGCGATGTCCCTCGAGGGCGTTCTCAAGTCTTGCACGTCCAGTACTGTTGGCGAGGCTTGGGCGCGAATCCAAGCGCGTCGCGAGGGCGATCCCGAGGGCGCAATAACGGCTGCACGGTCCCTCCTTGAAAGCACCTGCAAGTACGTGCTCGAACGGCTGGGCGTCTCGTACGGTGAGAACGACGACTTACCGAAACTCTACGGGAAAGCAGCATCAGCGATGAATCTTGGGCCCGAGAATCACGGCGAGCAGGTATTCAGACAGATACTGAGTGGTTGCATTTCTGTCGTGAACGGGCTGGCTGCGCTTCGCAACTCCCTTGGGGACGCACACGGCAAAGGGGCCAACGCGCCGAGACCGAACAGTCGTCACGCCGATCTCGCGATCAATCTCGCAGGGACGCTCGCGACGTTTCTCGTTGCTACATACGAGGAGCGCTTCGCCAGGTCTTCGGAGCGAACGGCATAACGTGGCGTTGCAGCTGACAAGCGATTTGCGGAGTGCTCGCTGCGCTCGCATTATGGTGTTCGCTTGCAGCTGAACTAAGGCGTTAGGCGCCGGGAAACGCGCCTGGACTTGACGCCGGCAGGAGTTCTGGCTACAATATAGCCAGA
>CAZEPH010000182.1:0-5747 GCA_964514075.1 uncultured bacterium
CTCGTCAGATTGACCTCGCGGTTCAATCGCTCGAGCAACACGAGGATCTCCTCGGCGGAGCGCCGGTCCAAGTCGCCGGTGGGCTCGTCCGCGAGGAGAACCGCAGGGTCGCTCACGAGCGCGCGTGCAATCGCCACGCGTTGCTCTTGTCCCCCGGAGAGTTGCCGCGGGTAGTGCTTGACGCGATCGGACAGACCGACGATCTCCAGTGCGTGTGCCGCACGTTCCTTGCGTTCTTTCCCGCTCATCTTCACGAGCAACAAGGGCAGTTCCACGTTCTGCAACGCTGTCAGCACGGGAATCAGATTGTATAACTGGAAGATGTATCCGATGTTGCGCGAGCGCCATCGCGCGAGGTTCTTGCCTGGGAGCCGCGCGATGTTCTCGCCGCCGACAATGATGTCCCCGGACGTCGGTTGATCGATACCGCCGATCAAGTTGAGCAGCGTCGTCTTGCCGCTGCCGGACGGCCCCATCAGCGCAACGAACTCGCCGTCGCCAATCGACAACGAAATGCCGTCGAGCACCGGGACGCTCTGCGCATCGCGCGTGTAGACCTTCGAGACGTTGCGTACATCGACCGACGCCATCTCCGCTCTCCTATGACCCCGCGCGCACGCGCACGCGCGCACCCTCTCTCAACCGCGCGGACGGACGGAGTACGAGCGTTTCCCCGCCCGTGAGTCCATTCGTAATGTCCACGCGATCGCCGCGCGTCGCACCCGTGGTGACGGAGCGCGACCGAACCGCATTCTCTTCGACGACCCACACGCGTGCGGAGGATCCGCTTCCCACGATCGCCTCCGGCGGCACCGTGATGCGGCGCGGTGCGGTTGCGACCGCCTGTCCCGCCTCCCGCACGAACGCGACCTGCGCTCCCATCTCGGGCAAGATGCGCGGGTCGCGATCCAGGATGGACACCTTCACCAGCACCGTGGCCTTCTCGCGATTCGCCGTCGGCACCACCTGCCGGACGCGGCCGGTGAACGACGTGTCGGGGTACGCATCCAGTGTGATGCGCGCGTCCTGTCCGTTCCGCACTTGTGCGATGTACGCCTCGTTCACGTCCACCTCGACTTCGAGCGTGGCAAGATCGGCCATCGTCACGATCGCCGTTCGCGTCAGGCCGGATCCTCCGCCGGCGGACGGGGCCACGATCTCCCCCACCTCCGCGTCCTTGCGCAAGATCGTCCCATCGAACGGGGCGCGCACATTCGTGTTCTCCATGTTCGCTCGCGCGAGCGCGACATCCGCGCGCGTGCTCGCGAGCTGCGTTTCGAGTGAGCGCGCGAGCGTCGTTGCATCCTCCAGTTGCTGCGAGGAGATGAGCCCCTGTGCATGCAGCGCGTCCGCACGCTTCCACTTGCTACGCGCGTCCTGAAGCTGCACATCCACGGTCGCCACTCGCGCGCGCGCCGCTTCCACGGCGGCCGCAAACTCCGCGTTTTCCAACCGGGCGATGATCTCGCCCTTGCGCACGCGAGTGCCTTCGCTCACGGAGAGAACGGCGAGCCGCCCGGCGATCTTCGCCGCAACCGACGCCTTGGTCCGGGCTACGACGTAGCCATTCGCGGTGATGCTCCCGGGTGCAACTCCCGATGATCCGCCACTGACGGCGACGCTGGCCACCGCGACGGTCTCCGCACGGCGGGAGTACGTGATCCAGATTCCGGCGGCCAGCACCACCGCCCCGATCAGGAGCGAAACGATGACCCCCGTCGCCGTGCCGCGTTTCTCCTCCGTCACCGCATCGCGACGAATGCGGAGCTTCTCGAGATCGGCGGAACTCGTGGTCATGCGACTTTACGAGCCGCCGCGCGAGCGGCGCAGTTCGTCGATCTGCCGCGACTGCGAGGAGACGGTGTCACTCAAGCGAGCCACTGCGGAGGTCAGCGCCCGCAGGCGCATGAACGCGTATGCCGCGCCAGCCGCGCCGACGATCGCCAACAGCGCGGTGACGCGCGAGAGCAGGCCGCTGCGCGAGGACTTCTTTGACCGCCGATCTTTGCGGCGCTGCGCGAGGTCGGTTCGCTCGGCCTGCGTGGGGGCTTCGGTGGCGGGTGCGACGTTCGGCTCCTGTGCAGGCGGCGCGTTCGGTGACGTCGCGGTGGTCGTGTCTTGCGCACGCGCCGTTGGAGAGAATCCGCCGGCGACCGCGACGAGGATCGCGCACGCAACAGGTAACCACAGCGACCGCCAGGGAGCAATTCGGAGAAACATGGGGTACGTCCTCACGCGTTCAGTTGGGCGAGTGTCGGCGGAGAATACCAGCGTCCGCGGTTCCGGTACAGCGAAGCTGTTGCGCCGAGCGGACGTTTCCTGAACCATGCAGGGCATGGCGACGAACGATCCACGCACGCTGCGCCAAACGTGGACATGGGCGGTGATCGCATTTGCGTTCGTTGGATGCGCGCCGAGTCTGCACATCGCTCCACCGAATCTCGTCGAAGGCGCCCGGCCGCCGATCCACGAAGGGCGATTCGTGGATGTCTCCGGCCGGAGAATCCACTACCTCGAGTCGGGGACCGGCGAACCGCTCGTGTTGATCCACGGGTTCGGCGGGTGGATCTTCACCTTTCGAAAAGTGATCCCCGCCCTCAGCGAGCGCTATCGCGTCATTGCAATCGATCTGCTCGGATTCGGTCTCTCGGACAAACCGGCAGACGGCGACTACTCGCTCACCGCGGAAGGCGCGCTTGTCTGGGCTGTTCTCGACTCGCTGCACGTGCAGCGTGCGGTTCTCCTCGGTCACTCGTATGGCGGCGGGGTCGTGGCGGCGGCCGCGCTGCAACGTCCAGAGAGAACGCGCGGTGTCATCTTCACCAACAGCATCACCCTGAAGTACGGACGCTTCACCATCGCGCCGGGCGTCGTTCGACGGTTATTGGGCCTCCCCGTCATCGGGGACGTGGTGCTTGGCGCGGCGGCCCCCACAGAAGCCGACTTCCGCCGGATCATTCGCGCCGGATATCGCCGCCCCAGCGTGATCGACAGCACAACGGTGGACGGGTTCCTGTTTCCCTACTCTCTGCCCGGTGCCCGTGACGCGCTCGTCGCGATGGCGCGAACGGGTGGAGCCGGGCGACGTTCACCCGAGATCCAGCCTGCTCGATTGCGGGTCCCGACGCTTGTCATGTGGGGTCGAGACGACCCGTGGTTTTCAGCCGCGCGAGGGTACCAACTCGCGGCGCGCGTGCCGGGCGCGTCGTTTGCGCTCGTCCAGGACGCGGGACACTTCCCTCTCGAGGAACAACCCGAACGTTGCGTGCGTTACATCACGGCATTCATGGACGCGCTCGCCGTGAATCCCCGCGGCGAGCGCGCACCAGACCGGCGCGGACCTCATTCGCCCTAGAAGTTCACACTGATACCGGCGCCGACAGACGATCCGTGGAAGTCGAACGGCAACCCGTTCAAACTGACTTCCTCGCCGTCGTTGTAGCGGTACTCGCCGAAGATGTTCGCGCCCGCCGGATTGCCGACCTCCAGGCCAACGATCACGTGGTGTCCGAATGCGGTCGCGGTATCGGTTTGGTGGGGAAGCGGTCCCGGGGCATCGAAAGTCTCCTCCAAGAGGTGCCAATCGACGCCGAGACCTCCGTACAGCGACGCACCGGCACGGTGATGCCTGCCGCCGGATGGACGGAAAAAGTATAGGAGCGACGCGCCGACCGGAATGTCGCGAATACGGGAGTTGTGCGCGTTCGGGGCGAGCAGGATGTCCGGGCCGACCGATCCGTGCGAGAAGTAGCCCACCTCGCCCTGAATCGCGGCTTGGCGGTTCAGATAGGCCCGAGCGTGGCCGCGAATCAGCGCGTCGGTTTCGCCGATGTCCTCCGGGTTCCACGCGGCGATCTGTGCACCGATGCCGGCGGTTGGGGCGTGACTTCGGCCATATCTTCGCGCGAGATCTCCGCGACGCCGGAAGCCATCGCCGCGGCGGTACTGGGCACTCGCTGGTGCGGCGGCCTCACGCCAGAACGGCGCGGACGTGGCGATGAGATACGGGGCCGCACTCGGCACGCCGTTCTGTGCGCGGGCTGCGCTTCCTGCCGCTCCGAGTGCGACGCACAATCCACAACCCAGAAGAAACCGACTCGAGAACATCGTAAACCCTCCCTGAAGGCACGCCTAGGCGTGAGATGCGTCGGCAGAATCGCGAGCAGGCGGTTCGACACTCTCCGGGACACGCCGGTTGGCGCACGAATGACAGACGGGGCGCTCGCTACGAGCGCCCCGTCGAACACCGCCACGGCCGCTGGGCTAGTTCGCGACGGCCGCGTCCGCGGTCGCGTGCCACGGAAAGATGAATGTGCGAGGGAAACTGCGCCGGAACCCGGCCCTCTCGTACAGCAGGATGAGATCCGCGCTCTCCGACGGTACCGCAATCGTCACCACGGTCGCTTTCTTGAGAATGCGCCGGGCCAGTTCGACCAAGCACCTGGTCGCCACGCCCTTCGTGCGATACGCCGGGACCGTGTAGACGTTGTACATCTCCGCACCGATAGGAGACGATGCCATCACGCTGGCCTTCCAGATGACCTGGCCGTTGGGCGCGTAAATGAACTCCCGGCGCTCCCGAATCCTCTTGCTGATCCGATCGCGGAACGCGCGTGCATGGGCGGCCTCCAACTCCTCTCCGGTTTCCTCGCGGTACGACGCCCGTTCCGAGGCAACGACGGCGGCGAGGTCTTCCGACTTCGCCAGGCGGAGAGCTGGCTCCCGCTCATCAGCGAGATCGTCGATGCGCGCTTCGTACGTCCAAAGCCGGCGGATCGCGCGGGCGCGCGCCCCGTCCGCGTGTAGCAGCGACCATGCGGATTCGACGGTTTCCGACTCTCCTCCAAGCAGCCGCGGGAGCAAACCCTTCCGAACGAGCGCCCCGGCGAGACCGGCTCGAGCATGCGGCGTGGGTGCGTGCAGAGTAACGTCACCATCCGTCGAAGCGAAGAGGACGCCCGAGAGCGCACCGCTCTGGTAGTAGCCGACGAACGTCCCCGACGCACCGTCGACCGGCTTCCTCAGAGCCCCGCCGTGAATCAATCCGTACAGAACGAGCGATCGGGTTCCGCCCTTCTTGAGGAATTCGAGGACCAGCGCCGTATCGTCAGGGCCAAGGTCTCGAACCATAAATTCACAGCCTCCCTACTACTCCGGTCGCGTGCAGTGGGCGCACAGCGCCAGCATGACCAGCGCCGCCCATTTCGCCCCCTTCGATGATTCCAGATGCATTAACGTGCCATTTCTTGCACGTTCGTCGATTCAGCCGTGTGCGCGTTCATCGGGTGCGCAGCAGGACGTCTTGTGACACGCGACGAGTGACAGCGGGTTGATCGGGAATCGTGCAACAGAATATCAGGAAATAACCTCCAGTTCAACGACGGAAGCGGGCGCCTCTCTCTCGAGAAGGCACATCTTCGCTAATAGCTCAATTCGGCTAACTCTTTGTATATGAATGCACTGCTCAATATCCCTTTCTGGAAGTTCTCGAGGTCGATCCACTCGTTTGGGGCGTGAGCGTTTTCGTCGGGCAGTCCGAAGCCGACCAGAAGGCAGGGCGCGCCCAGGACGTTGAATATCGTCTGGACGAATGGAATGGAGCCGCCCTCACGGATCATGACGGTGTCGGCCCCGAAACCGGACTTGAGGCCGCGGCGGGCCGCATCGAACGCTGGGTGGCTCGTCTCGGCGAGCCAAGCGGGAGCGCCGTGAAGACTGCGAACGCTCGTGCGCACCGTCTTGGGTGC
>CAZEPH010000183.1:0-5693 GCA_964514075.1 uncultured bacterium
CGATTGCCGCCGCGGCAGCGCGAGGTGCTGCACTTGGTCTACTACCAGGATCTGTCGATACAGGAAGCCGCGGGCGTGCTGGAGATCGGGCTCGGCTCCGCGCGTACGCACTACGAGCGCGGCAAAGCGAAGCTGCGCGCGCTTCTCACGGAGGGCGAATGAACGACGACCGCTTGCGCGACGCGTTTCACGCGCTGCGTCGCGAGGACGCGACGCAGGCGCCGCTGTACTCGGCGACGGTGCAGCGCGCGGTGCGCGCCCGCCGCGCGCGCCCGGCGCTGGCTCTGCCGGCGTTCGGCGCGCTCGTCGCGACGATTCTGGCCGTCTCGGTGTTCGCCGTGCACCGGGCGGAGGAGAGGCGCCGCGCACACGCGGCGCTCTTCGCCGAAGTGCACACCGCGGTGCTGTCGGGACGATGGACGTCGCCGACGGATTTCCTGCTCGAGACGCCGGGAGACGATCTCTTGCGCTCCATGCCTTCACCCGAATCGCCGGAGGACCTGTTGCGCTTCCTCGGGCCGCGTCCCCTGCCGCAGGGAGGGACGACGCTGTGATCGCACGGATCGCTCTCGTGGGACTCCTCGCGTGCGCGCTTGCCACGAGCCCCACACGCGCCGCGGATACGCCCGACGTCCTCGAAGAACTCCTCTTTGCGCCCGATCTCGTCATGCAATACCAGCGCGACATCGCACTCACGTCGCAGCAGCGCTACGCGATCACGAAGATGATCGGACAGACACAAGCGAAGGTGCTCGACCTGCAGTGGCGTCTCGAGGAGGAACGCACGTCGCTCGCGTCGCTCCTCTCGCGCCCGTCCGTCGACGTCGGGGAGGCGCTCGACAAGGCGGACGACGTGCTCACGATCGAGCGCGACATCAAGCGCGAACAGCTGGGACTCCTCATTCGCATCAAGAACTCGCTCACGCCGGCGCAGCAGAAAAAACTGCGCTCGCTGCAACATCGCGGCTCCTAGTCCCCGTGCCGCTCGGTTACTCCCGGAGGAACACCGTCATGAACGCGCACAAGTGGATCGCTGCGGGGGCCGCGTGCCTGCTGGCCGTCGGACTCGCCGCCTGCGAGAAGAACACGCAGCCGTCCGGCGGATTCGACGCGACCGCCGTGCAGGCCGACGTCGACGCCGTCTCGAACATCTACGCGTCGAGCGCGTGGACCAGCTTCTCCGCGATCTCGGGCGGCACCACGAGCGCACCGATCACCGCGGCGTTCGAGGCCGCGCGTGCGACAGCGGGCTTGGGCGCGGGCGACGCGAGCGCGCGCTCGCTCCTGAGCGCCGTCCCGCGCGGCGGCGTGCGGCCGAACGTCCCCGTGATTCCCGCGGAGCTGCTCGGCAAGACGCTCGTGTACGACGACGCGACCGACCTGTACGTCGTCGACCCCGCGCGCGCCGGCGCACCGCCGAACGGCGTGCGCTACGTCCTGTATGCCGTCAACCCGGTGACGAAGGAGCCCGTCGTGTCCTCGGAAATCGGCCACGCGGACCTCACCGATGAAGGCGTGAGCATCCTGAACGGGTTCCGGCTGCGCGTGCTGGGCGTGACCGGCACACTCACGTTCATCGACTACAACGTGACCGTGACCGGCACGCCGACGAGCGGCAACATCACGGCGAACGGCTTCCTGACGGACGGCGTGAACCGTCTCAACTACAACGTGGCGATGGTGGGCAGCGTGTCAGCCGTGCAGAACTCGCTCAGCCTCACGTACTCGCTCGACGTGGCGAACGTCGGCTTCACCGCGAGCGGATCGATCAGCGGCACCGGCACGCCCGCGGACAGCACCGTGTCGTTCACGCAGACCGTCGTCGCGGGCGGCGCGAACTTCCAGATCACCGCGACCGCGACGACGCACACGTTCGCCGCGACGGTGAACCTGAATGGCGCCGTGTTCGCGCGGGCGAGCGGCACACCGGCCGCAATCACCATCACCGATGCGGACGGCAACCCGCTCTCGCTGGCCGAGTACGCGGCTCTCGGCGACATCATGGCCGTGAGCGGCGCGGTGACGCTGACCACGATCGCGATCCTCGCACCGGCGGGCTTCGCGATCGCCGGGGGACATCCCGCTTCGTAACAACACGCGCCGGCGGCTACGTGGTGCGCACGACCACGTCGAGTGCGCCCTCGTAGCCCGCGGCGGTGTTCGCAGCGCGCACGGTGAGCGCGGCCTGTTCCGCGGGCGAGAGACTGGAGTAGATGCCGTCGTCGTCGTTCCGCGTGTCGCGACGGCCGCGCGCGGCGTACGGACTCGTTGCGTGCACCGTGTCGGTGATCGCTTCGTCGAAGAAGAGCTGCGACGTGAACTCGTACGCTGCGGTCGCCCCGGCGAACAGGCGCACCTTGAAGTGCACGTGGACGGAGCGGCCGGGATACCATCCGGGATAGACCGTGGTGAACCGCGCGATCCCGTCGGCGTCCGTGACTTGGTACCCCCGCAGGAACTGGCGCGCGCCTCCCGCGCCGCCGACGTCCGAATACACGCCCTCCGCGTCGCAGTGCCACACGTCCACGTACGCGCCCGTGAGCGGGCTGCAGACGCCGTTCACGTTGCGCTTCACGGTGAACGCGAGAGCGAGCGCGGCGCCCACGGACACCGCGCCGCTCGCTGGATCGGCGCGAACGTCCGTGCGATTCAACCTCTCGTCGACGAAGAATGGACCTTCCGTCAGATTCGCCGTGAGCTCGCAACCGGGGGACGTCGCGACGTTGGGGGTTGCGCACCCCGCTCCAACGCGGGCGACGGCGAACGCCGCGAGGGACTGCGCCGTGCGCGCGAACATCGCGCGTCGGGTGATGCGATCGGTCACGTGTCCGTCTCCTGGTACCGGGAGGGAGGATCGAACTCCCACGGGATTTCTCCCAGCGGATTTTAAGTCCGCCGCGTCTGCCAGTTCCGCCATCCCGGCGTGACACCGAAGCTAGCAGAGCCGCGCTGGCGTGTCTTGCCTTGCGCCGTGCCGGACCGTCATGCTGCGGTCATGCAGGACTCAGCTCACGCACAGTGCCCGTACTGCGGCGAACCGATCGAACTTCTCCTCGATTCGGGCGGGGGCGAGACGCAATCGTACATCGAGGACTGCGAGGTCTGCTGCCGCCCCATGCACGTCGACGTTATGTATACCCCGCGCGGGACGGTTCGCGTTCGCACGACGCGCACCGACTAGGATCGAGCAACGTGCGCCGGCCTCCCGCTGATCGGGCGGCGGTCCACTGCGGAATACCAAAGTTCGGTTGACCGGTTCGCCGGTGCGTTCGAACCTTTCCGATTGCACCCCGGCGCCACACACTCCGCGCGGCGCCGCTCGTTGAATCCGTGGTGCTCCCCCCTGTGAAAGGAGCGAGCCATGAGCCCTCCCGCTGTCTCGCGCACCCTGCGCGTTGTGATGATCGCCCTCGCACTGTCCTGCATCGTCTCCTCCTCGTCCGCGCGCACGTTCGGCGATCCCGCCAACCGGTGCGAGATGTCGGACGTCGCGATCGGACCGGCGGACGCGTTGCGCGATGTCACCGGCCTCGAGCGCGCCGTTTTCGACGACGATCCGGCAACGGCGATCGTACTCCGCACCGGATCGAATCCCGAGCTCCTGCAATTCACGTTCATCGGCGCTCCGCGCTGGGTAAACCGCATCGTGATCGCCTTCGACGCGCCGGTGTTTTCCGTGGAGGTCCTCACCACGGATCGCGAGTGGACGCAGTACGTGACGGGCAGCGGCGTCGGACGCGCCGCCGGCGCGCAGACGATCGACGGACCGGACGTGTACGTGCAAGGCGTGCGCGTCGTGCCCTTCGGCACGACACCCGCGCGCTCGGTGAGCCTCGCACGGCTGGAGGCGCGCTTCCTCTCCGTCGATCCTGACGACGCGCGCCTCGGCACAGGCGACGAAGGCACGAGGGAACTGCACTACGACTACTGCAACGATTACCCCGGATCGAGCAACGATCTGAGCAAGTGCGACAACGACGCCCACGGCCTGCGCGACGCGCTGCCCGGGGACTGGACGTGGTACGGCCACGGAAACGCGGACGCGTGGGAGGAGCACTTCAAGGCCTCCGGATCGGGTGGAACGAACAACAGCCACGTCGACGTCGCGGATTTGTCGTACTACGCGGGCCACGGCGGGGACGGGTACAACGATCCAACGACCGGAACGGACCTCGGTTCGCTCGTCTTTGGTGCGACGACGCACGACGACAACAACCTCGTCCCGAGCGAGATCGCCGGTGCGTGGGGCGACACCGACATGGAGTGGTTCGGCATGAGCACCTGCAAGACGCTCCGCAACGCCGGACAAGACTACTGGGCCGCCGGCATGGCGGGCCTCCACCTGATCTGCGGTTCGGAGGACAACATCAGCGATTCGAACTACGGCGACTCGTGGGGCGATCGCATGGTGGACAACGGCATCTTCGATTCGGCGCAGAAGGTGAAGGACGCGTGGTTCGACGCCATCGACGATCACAACGGCGGACACGACATCGCCGTGGTCGAGGGGGAGAACTCCACGATGGGGAACGACTACGTGCACGGGCAAGGCTCCGTCGCGAGCGATCCCACCGTGGACGGGACCTACACCCGCTGGGAGTACGACGTCGGGCTGTTTGCACCGGCCGCACCGGAGATCGCGATCGCGTTCCCGCGGGATGCCGTACGCATCGACGCGCCCAACGCAGACGGGCTGACGGTCTTCGTCACGCCCGACGCACTGGCGCAGTCGCGCCTGGCGGCGACGAGCCTCCCGCTCTTCAACGTGATTCCGGTCACCGTGAACAACACGTTCGTGATGGGGATCTCGCAAGACATCTGCGCGACCGAAGGGCATCTCTGCACCGGCGCCATCGGCCCCGGGAATCCCGGTGATCTGAACCAGATCGACGGCCTCCACGAGCTGCGCGTCTGCACGGCGACGGGCGGATTCTCCTACGAGGACGTGGGCAACTGGCTCGCGTGGCGCACGTCGCCCCCGTCGCTGCTCGTCGGCGATGCGGCGATCCAGCGGGCCGAAACGCTCTTGCAGACGTGGGGACGCCGGCCGTCGGACGCAGTGGTCATGGGCGTGCGATACCTGCATCAGCGGGCCATCATGCGTAACGGTCTCGGGACGCAGTTGCCGGAGAGCAGCTTCTCGGTTGCGTCGCAGGTTCGCTACCAGCGTCGCATCGGTCCATCGCCGGGGTACAACGTCGTGGGACCGGGCGGGTGGACGTCGCTCTCCTTCGGCGGCGGCGGCGTGCTGCAGCGCGTGCGCATGGGTGCGTGGAGGGGACTCACGCAAGGCGCGACCGTCACGCTCGCGCCGTTCGAGAGCGTGGCGACGGCTCTGGCGATGTACGGTGCACCCGCGACGATCGAGGGGATTTCGCCCGTGCCGACGAGCATCGTGATCAACACGTGGGAGCTCGGATACTACGAGCCGAACTGCCACACGGTTGTGAACGTGATTCGCCCGGTGTACATCCTCCACTGCACCCTGTTCGGTCCGAGCGGCCCAGGGCAGCCGGCGGACATCTACGTCTGGGCCGACATGCTGCCGCCTGTCGCGACGATCACGGCGCCCATGAACGATGTGCTCGTGCAGGTGGGATCGAACGTGTGCTTCGCCGGCATGGCCACGCGCGGCATGCCGCCGTACACGTACGCGTGGCGGCTCGACGGCACGGTGATCGGCACGACGCCGT
>CAZEPH010000184.1:0-5667 GCA_964514075.1 uncultured bacterium
CAGAACCTCCTCGAACGCGCGCGGGGCGTGGCGATCGCGTCGCCGCCGGCGATGCCGACGCCAGTGGGCGCGATCGCCCTGGGGGCGCTTGCGCTCGGGCCGATCGCCGCGCGCGCGGCGCCGGATGCGCTCCGCGCTCCGCTGCGGATGCTCGTCATCGGACCGTGGGTCCTCGTCGCGACGCCCGTCTTCACGCTGCTGTATCCCGTTCTGGGATATCTCGCCGTCCGCTTTCTCGAGATCGTTCCGTCGGCGCCGGCCGTCGCGCTTGCGCTCGCGGGAGGGTGGGCGGCGACGCGAGGCCGGACGGCCGCGCGCGCCCTTCTCGTGTGCGCGGCCCTGTGGTGCGCCTCATCGGTGGTTCGCGTGCCGCGCGACGTCCGCGCGCTCGCCGCCGACGCTCGGGGCGCGGAGACCCCTGCGCGATTCGCTCCCGCGTTGCGCGCATTGCGCGCGGTGCGCGCGGCGGACGGCGGCGATCCCGTCGTGCTGGCAGACCCCTTCACCAGCTATGCCATCACCGCGTACACGAACGCGTACGTCGTCTCCACGCTCAACCAGCATGCGCCGCCGACGGACTCGCTCTGGGCGCAGAGACTCTCGGACCAGCGGGCAATGCTCTACGGCGACATGTCGCCACAGGCGCGCGCCGCGCTCCTACGGCGCTACGGAGTGGACGCCGTGTTTCTTCACGCGCGGTCGCCGCTCCCGATGCGGGAGTTCTCTACGCAGATCGACTCGGAGACGGTGGCCCGCGCGCGCGCGGTCTTCGAGAGCGATCCGGAGCGGTACCCCATCGTGTATCGCGGACCGGATGCGCTGATTCTGCGCGTACGCGACGTGCCAGGTGAGGCGGCCGGCGACCCGCACGGCGCCGACCACAGGCGGAGCGCTGTGGTGACCGGCGGCGTGACGGTGGACTGCGGCGAGGTGCGAGCGCTGGGTGTGCACATCGAACCGCAAACGGCACGCCGCGGCGGCCGCATCGCGCTCGCGCTGGCGTGGGAACGCGCGGCGCCCGCCGGGGACTTGCCGCTGTGGGTACACGTGCGCGGCGACACCCGCGTGCCGTCGCGATGGTTCATTCAGCCCGCGTGGAGCAAACTCGGACGCCGTGTCGCCGAGCGAATGGACCATCGCGTCTATCGATTCCGCACCACGTCTCTGCCGCTGCACGGGATGCGTGATCTGCGCGATCTCGCGCTGCACGAGCGACTCGCCGATACGGTGTACGCCGACGTTCCGGTCAACGCGTCTCCGGGACGCTACACCATCAAGCTGGCCGTGTTGCCCGAACCGTTCGTGCCGAACTTGCGCGTGCGCGACATCGTGCGCGATGACGATCGATGGAACGGTGCGGTGGTCGGCGAGGTGATCGTCCGCTAGCGCGTCACGAGGACGCGGCGCGTTGTGCGCGCGGGGTCGCCGTCCCGCACGAAGTACACGCCGCGCCGCCCGCGAGCGGACTTCGCGACGACCGGGACGCGCCGCCCCGCAGCGTCGTAGAGGGCGACCGGCGGAGCGTCTGGTGAGGCGTGCGCCGCGAGTGTGGGCACGGCGCGCGGGTCGGGCTGGTCGAGACGCGGTTTTCCCTGGAAGCGCTGCACCGGCGAGAGCAGGACCACCAACGTGGAGTCCGTGGGATTCTGCAGCGCGCTCACAGCCAGGTCATCGTTCCAGTTGGGTCCACCGTCGAGGTCGTGCACAGCGAGCCAATGTGGGTCGGATCCACGACGCAATTGCACCTTCTGTACGAGAGTCAGCGAGCCGCCGCCTTGGTTGATGAGCAGCTGCACCTGATCGAGGAAGCCGTTCGCGACGACGATGTCGGGACGGCCGTCGCGGTTCGCGTCGAAGCTCGCGACGCCCTGCAACGCGCCGCCGCCAACCGGGAAGTTCGTCGGACCCGCGAACGTCCCCGTACCCGTGTTGCGGAAGACCGCCACGCGCACCGACGATCCGACCGGCACCTGATTCGCCACGACCAGATCGACGTCACCGTCTTGATCGAGATCCACGGGCTCGATGCCTTGAGGGAGATTCAATCCGGCGTAGGACACCGCGGCCGCGAACGTCCCGCCCCCGGTGTTGCGCAGGACCGAGATCGTGTTCGACACCTCGTTCGTGGTGGCGAGATCCAGGTCGCCGTCGCCGTCCATGTCGAATGCGGCGACGCACCGCGGGTTCGTGCCGACGGCGTACGTCACGGGCGACGCGAACGTCCCGCCTGCAAGGCCGCGCAACACGACGATCTCATTCGCGTTCCAGCACGCCGCGACGAGATCGTTGACCTCGTCTCCGTCCAGGTCGGCGACGACGACCCAGCGCGGCTGCTTCGCGGCGCCGATGCTGTAGTCGGTGCGCGCACTGAGCGTGCCGTTCACGTTCTCGTAGACGGTGAGGAAGTTGGCGGAGTCGCCGATGGCGCCGCGGCATGCGATGGCGAGGTCGGGCCGGTCGTCGCCCGCGAGCTGCCCGAACGCGACAGCCCACGGGTTGTTCGGCGTGGGCAACGTGTAGGAACTGCCGGTGAAACCTCCCGTACCGTCGTTGAGTGTCACGGTCACGAGATTCACGCTGTAATTCGCGGACACGAGATCCCAGGCGCCGTCGCCGTTGACATCGGCCGTCGCGATGCCCAGAGGCGTCGGACCGCCGTTGCTGTACGCGGGGCTGCGGAAGTTGGAGCTCGCTGCAAGAGCCATCGCGGCGGACATGGCGACGGCAAGGGTCGAGGCACACGCAAGACGGGGGAGGTGCGGCATCACTGCGTATGCGCGAGTGGTGAGCTTGAGCATACGTCTCAAGTATACACGCGCGCGGGCTCCGTCGACGAAAAAGTCCGGCCGAGTGCGCGTTCGTACAGGCGCACCGTCTTCGCGCACACCGCTTCCGGGTGAAAGCGCGCGCGGGCATCGGCGCGTGCCGCCGCGGAGAATGCAGAATGCACGGCCGGATCAGAGAGAAGCGAGACGACGCGTGCCGCCAACCGCGCGGGATCGTGCGGCGGTTCGAGAAAACCCGTGACGCCGTCGCGCACGACGGACGGCAGACCGCCGGCGCGTGCCGCGACGACGGGCACGCCGGCCGCGAGCGCTTGCTCCACCGCGACCGGCGCGTTCTCCTGTGCCGACGCGTGCACGAGCACGCGTGCCCGTGCGAGGAGTGCGGGCACTGCGGAGGGTTCGACGAAACCGTGGAACAGCGCCGAATCTTCGAGGCCGTGTTCGCGCACGATTGCGCGCAGGCGCTCGCTGTAGCCCGGATCACCCTCGCCGCCCGCGATCTCGAGCCGCACGTTGGGGACGTCTCGGCGCACGTACGCACAGGCGAGGAGGACGTCCTCGACGCGTTTGAGCGGAATGAGGCGGCCGATGCAGGCGATGACGGGTTCGCTTCCGGATGTGGGATGGACGTCGAAGTAGGTCGCGTCGACGGGATTCTCGATCATCTCCACCACGGCGTCGGCGCGAGGGTGGATGCGGGATCGGGAGTATTCCGTCGGCACGGTGAGGTAGCGCGCCGCGCGCAGGCACGCGTCGGAGCGGCGCTCGAGTGTCCACCATCGCGCGCGATTCACCCACCCGCGCACGTGGGGCGTTTCGTCGGCGGCCACGCCGTGCACCGCGACAATGCACGGTGCCGCGGATGCGGTGCCAACGAGGCCGTAGTCGGTGAGGCCGTGCGCATGGACGATCCCGGGCCGCAGGTCGCGCACGACGCGCTCCATTCGTCGCCTGTCGAAGTACCCCATGGTGAGGTTGCGCAGCGACCGCTGGACCGGAACACGGTGGACCGTCATCTCCCCCGTGCGGTCCACTCCAGCGGTTGCGGCCCATGTCACGACGTGCACGTCCATGTCGAGCCGTCGCGCCAACACCGTCGCGATCGTGTAAGTGACTGCCTCTACGCCCCCTGCCGCGACGCCGCTGGCCGAGGGCCATGGCCCGAGCAGGGCCACGCGAAGGCGATCGGCGTCCGGTTCGGAGAGCATGGCGGAGGCTGTAACAGCGGACGGCTGGATCGTCAACACTCCATCCAAGGGGGGTACGAGCCGAAAACCTTCGCACCATGACGCTACCGGACGGATTCGTTGACTGGGTATCGATCAGATGCTAGGCTCACTTCAAAGCAAGATAAGCAAAGGACACGATGGTGCGCGGCCCGCAGGTTCGCGGGCACCCAACGTCAGGGTCAACACGGAGGAACTACCCGGACCTCTTTGCTATCGAAGTGACGCCAGCGCGTGGTGGTCCCCCTTCACCGACGGTGTCTCGCCCCATACTCGCGAGAACGCAACGCTCTGCGCTGCGTTCGGCGTGAGCGTACGCGGGAGAGCGACCTGGGACCATCCCTGGCGGCTCTCCCGTTCTGTTTCTCACGGGGACGGCGGCAGTTCGCGCACCATGCGTGACCCGCATCTCCGGGAGCAGACCGGTGGCGCGAGGAGAAGACTCCTGTGAACGGCATCGAGACGACACCGATCGCACCCCAACTGGGAGCAGCGAACTCACTGCGTATGCGCGCAGAGGATTCCACAATGGCCACCGCGCACTCGTCCGCTCCGTACTTTCCCGTCGACGTCACATGGCGTGCCGTTCCGGCCTCCGACGGTTTCTACGCCCGCTACGGCAAGCGCGCGATCGACATCGCGGGCGCGCTCATCGGTCTGGTCCTCGCGGCTCCGATCATCGTTCTGGCCGCGATCCTCATCAAGCTCGACTCCGAGGGCGCGGTATTCTACCGGCAGGTGCGCCTCGGTCTGAAGCAGAAGCCGTTCGTCTTCTACAAACTGCGCTCCATGCACAACGGCGCGCACGCCTCACGCCACAAGATCCTCCACTTGAACGAAGTGGACGGTCCCGTATTCAAGATGACCAACGACCCGCGGATCACGCGCGTGGGTCGCTTCATTCGAAAGACGTCCATCGACGAGCTCCCACAACTTATCAACGTGCTCCGCGGCGACATGAGCCTCGTCGGTCCACGCCCGCCCCTCGCCGAAGAGGTGGCGAAGTACGAACCCTGGCAACGCCGTCGACTCGACGTGAAGCCGGGTGTCTCGTGCCTATGGCAGATCAGCGGCCGGAGCACGTTGGGCTTTGATGAATGGATGCGCCTGGACATGGAGTACATCCGGCGGATGTCGTTCCGGTTGGATCTCCATATTCTCTTGCGCACCATCCCTGCCGTGCTGTCCGGCAGGGGAGCTTTCTGAAGCACCGCGACACATCCACTCTTTCCCTCGCGATCATCTGCTGCGTCGCCCTCGCGCTGCGCGCGTACCGACTCGGCGCACAGAGCCTCTGGGTCGACGAGATGATGTCGATTCACTCCGCCGCTCTTGATTCGCCTCTGCGTTTTTCGTTCCTTCTCGACAACTACCACGGTCCGCTGCACGCCCTCGTTCTGCACGCCTGGGCGTCCATCGCCGGCACGTCGGAGGCGGCGCTGCGCTGGCCGTCGGTCTTCGCCAGCGCGGCAACCGTCCCGGTCGTGTTTCTGTTCGGCCGCGCGCTGTTCGGACCGACGACAGGCGTTCTGGCCGCGGCGTTCTGCGCCGTGTCGCCGTTTCAGGTGTGGTACGCGCAGGAGTGTCGCAACTATGCGTTCGCGATTCTCTTCAGCGCGCTCCTCCTGTGGGCCACCGCGCGGCTACTCGTGACG
>CAZEPH010000185.1:0-5661 GCA_964514075.1 uncultured bacterium
CGACGGCAGGATGATGCAGGCCGTGCGTCCTCCGTCCCGCGCGAGGCACCGCGCGAACTCCCCTGCTCGCTCCGCCGTCCATCCGTCCGCGACGAGAACCACCGGCGTGGCGCCGGGGCCGTCCTCCGCGATGCGCCGTTGGGCATCCGCGCGGGCCACCTCCGCTTCGAGCGTAGCAACGATCTTGCGCATCGCGCGCGCGTCCGCGTCCAGCCGCGCCACCGCGTCGCACACCGCATCGTCGCGCGTGGTGAAGCGCGCGGCCAGCGCGCTCACGATCGCACGGTGCGCTCGCGCGTGCCGCAGCGCACGCGCGCCGCACACGAACGTGAGGCGGGTCGTGTCGCGCACCTTCTCCGTCGTCACCAGGTGCACGGCGCCCAGTTCGCCGGTGGCGCGCACGTGCGTCCCGCCGCACGGAGAGTGATCCACCCCGTCGATGGCGATCACGCGCACGTTGTCCGTGACGGCGGGATCCTTGCGGAGCGGGAGCGCGCGCATCTCGTGCGGCGCTGGGAACAGCACGTGGACGGGGCGATCCTCGTAGATGCGCGCGTTCACGACGTCCTCGATGCGCTCGAGCGCATCCGGCGCGATGTGCGGGGCGGCGAGGTCGATCGTGGACGTCTCCGCGCCCATGTGGAACGACACTGTGGGAATGCGTGCGATCTCTTCGATCACCGCGGACAAGAGGTGCTGCCCGGTGTGCTGCTGCATGTGATCGAATCGCACGTCCCAGTCGATTTCGCCGCGCACGGCCTCGCCCGCGGGCGCGCGTTCCACCACATGCACCACATCGCCGCCGTCGTCGCGGACGTCCAGCACGCGCACGCCCCCCAGCGTCCCCGTGTCGTGGCGTTGACCGCCGGACGTGGGATAGAACGCCGAGCGATCCAGGCGGACTTCGGCGCCGTCCACCGCGACGACGCGCGCGTCGAACGCCCGCATGTACGCGTCCCGCATGTAGAGCCGGTCTGTCATCGACCAGCCTCGTACAGGACGTCGTCGCCGACGATCGTACAGAGCACATCGTCGCCGGCGCGGACCACGACGTGCGCTGCGTCGCCCGGACGCAGCGCACGAACGCCGTGGGCGGAGAGAGCATCCGCCTCGCCGATGCGCTCACCGGACGCCGCATCGCACGCTGTCGCCACCGCGTGCGTCGCCCGCGGCGTCGCGACGGGCGCATCCGACCCGAACACGAGCGGAATCCCCGCGCGCGCGAGCGTCGCCCACGCGTGCGTGAGCAGCATGTCATCGCCGAGCACGCGTTCGACGAGCGGTGCGTCGAGCGGCGCGTGCAAGGGCTGCATCGACGCGGTGAGGCCGAGCGCACGCAAGCGCGGCACGTCCTCCGGCGCCACGTGTTGCGCGTGTTCCACCCGCACGTGTGCGGGCCGCTCCTGGGGCGCGAGCGATTCCAGCGCATCACACAGCACACCGATCGCCCGGTCGCCGATGCCGTGCACCGCGGCGTCGAGGCTCCGGCGGCGCGCGTCGAGCAGGTGATCGCGCAGCGCCGCCGCATCTGTGCGCAGCACGCCGCAGTCGTGCGGTGCGTCCTTGTACGCACGCCGGAACGCCGCGGTGTGCGACCCGAGCGATCCGTCGAGAAACACCTTCACGCCGCGCACGCGCACGTGCGGGAGGTGTGTGTCTTCCGCGACAGCGGCCAGCGTATCGTCCAAAACGTCGACGGGAACGAACATGTCCGTGTCGATGCGCCACTCCCCCGCGCGATCCAGCGTGGACAGGGCTTCGTACGTCGCGCGCCCCTCCATGACGTGCGCGCGCGTCACGCCGTAGGTCAGGAGCGCGGAGTGCGCGACGCGCAGCTGCGCCTCGACCGCGGCCGCACTCGGTGACGGTTCCGCCCGCGCCAGCAAATGCACGGCCGTTTCGCGCAGAACCCCGGTCGGCGCGCCGCTCGCGTCGCGGTCGATCACACCGCCGGGCGGATCGGGTGTATCGCGCGAGATGCCGGCTGCATGCAGGGCGGCCGCGTTCGCCCACACGGCGTGACCGTCCAGCGCCTCCATCGCGAGCGGGCACTCCCGCGTGAGCGCGTTCACGCGGGCCGCATCGATGGTGTGCGCGAGCGGTCGCCACCCTTCCGCGTGCAGCCAGCCGTCGCGGCGCGCGGCCGGCAACCACCGTTCGAGACGATCCATCGCCTCCGCGCCGTCGCGCGCGCCGCGCAGCGAGAGCGCGGACGCGGAGAGACCGAACCACGCGAGGTGCGTGTGGTGATCCGTGAATGCCCCGTGCAGCGTCGCGTGCGGAAACTCGCGGACATCGTCTTCGTCTCGTCGCGCCTCGCGTGCGCGGCCGGTCCACGCGACGCGCCCGTCGACGATGCGGCACGCCGCGTCGCCGGCGATCACGACGCGCCCGCGCTCGCCCATGCTACAGCGCCGTCTGCGCCGGTACGACCGTCTCGACGCTGCCGTCGCGGGCGAGACGCCCCATCCCCACCGCGCTGTCGTGATCCCAGATCAGCAGCCACCCGTGATCGAGCGCATTCGTGAGGTGTCGCTGCTTTTCGCCGATGACGCGCAGCGGATCCAGATCGAACGACGTGTTCCACGCCGGCTTGAGGTGGTTCGTCGTGCACACGAGATCGCCGAGATACACCGCGCGCTCGCTGCCCGACTCGATCACGATCATCTGATGTCCCGGCGTGTGTCCTGCCGTGACGAACGTGCGCACGCCCGGCGCGATGTCCACGTCGCCTTCCACGAGGTCGAGGAGGCCGTGACGCTCGAGTGGCGCGTAGTTGTCCGCGTAGTACGAGCCCCTGCCGATGACCGGCGGTGCGAGCGCGCAGGCCCACTCCGCGCGCTGGACCACGTACCGCGCGCGCGGGAACGTCGGCATCAACTCGCCGTCCGCGGCGCGATACGTCGCGCCGCCCGCGTGATCCACGTGCAGGTGGGTGAACACGACCGTGCGCACGTCGTCCGGCGTGAAGCCCGCGCGCGCGAGCGAGTCCAGCAACAACGCGCGCGGCGACGGCCGCCACACCGCCCGCAGCTTCTCGCTCTCGCGCACCTTCGTCCCCATCCCGGTGTCGATCAGCACGGGGCCGTCTGGCGTCACGATCAGCAGGCAGTGCAGCGCGAGTTGCATGAGGTTGTCGTCACCGACCGCAACGCGCTTCGACCACATCTCCTTGGGCACCAGGCCGAAGAACGTGCCCGCATCGCTCCGGTACGAGCCGTCCGTGAGGAGATGCAGGCGTATATCGTGCATGTCGTAGAGCATGCGGGCGAGTGTACGAGGGCGCCGCGAACGCGGCAAGCACGCTACTGCGCGACGAGAGGCTGCGCGGACATGCGCGCGAGGTCCACGACGTGACCCGGCTGAATCCCGAGGAACACGACGGCCGCCGCCGTCAGGGCGATCGCCACGATCGCGCCAAACGCCAGGCCCGGCCACGGCACCTCCACCTCCGCCTCGCGCATGTAAGAGAGCACCACGAGCCGCAGGTAGTAGTAGACGCTCACCACGCTGTTCAGCACGGCCACGATTGCGACCGGAATCAACCCCGCTTGGATGAGCGACTGGAACAGGTACAGCTTCGCGAGAAAGCCCGCCGCCGGCGGAATGCCCGCGAGCGAGATCATGAACAGCGCGAGCGCGGCCGCGATGAACGGATGGCGCGACGCGAGCCCCGCGTAGTCCGACAGGTACTCGTACCGCCCGCGCCGGTTCAGCAGGACAACCACCGCGAACGCGCCCATGTTCATCAGCGTGTAGACCGCGAGGTAGTAGAGAATCGCCATCGCGCCAGCTTCGCTGAACGTGGCGATCGCGACGAACATGTAGCCGATGTGCGCGATGCCCGAGTACGCCAGCATGCGTTTCACGTTGTCCTGCACGAGTGCGACCACATTCCCGAGCGTCATCGTCAGAATGCCCAGCACGAGGAACACGTTCACCCACACCTGTGCGAGCATGGCCACGTCGCCGATGAACACGCGCAGGAGCACGGCGAGCGCCGCGGCCTTGGGTGCCGCGCTCATGTACGCGGTCACGGCCGTGGGACTGCCCTCGTAGACGTCCGGCACCCACATGTGAAACGGCACGACACCCGCCTTGAACGCGAGGCCGATGAGCAGGAGGACGAGGCCCGCGAACAACAACGGACTCGTCGAACTCGTCACGCCCAGGAGCGCGCCGCGCACTGCGGTGATCGACGTGCTGCCAACCGCGCCGTAGAGCAACGCGATCCCGTACAGCATGAACGCAGCCGCGAACGAACCGAGCAGGAAGTACTTCAACGCCGCTTCGATCGAGCGGTGCGCGGTGCGGAAGAACCCTGCCAGCACGTACAGCCCAAGCGAGAGGATCTCGATTCCCACGAACACAGAGATGAGATCGTTCGCCTGTCCCATGATCTGCATGCCGACGGTGGAGAACAGGACCAGGCTGTAATACTCGCCCAGGAACGTCGTGGCGCTCGGGAGGTAACTCGACGAGAGCAGCACGGCCAGCGCGGATCCGGCCAGGATCACCAACCCGATGAACGTCCCGAGGCCGTCGCGCACGAGCGTGCCGCTGTACACCTCGGTGCGGCCCGCGAATCCCATGTTCGCGGTCATCGCACACGCGACGCCGAGTCCGATCAACGACAGCGTCGCAAGCACGCCGTTGCGATTCGGCAGCGGAAAGAGGTCGGCGAGCAACACGACGACGCCGGCGATCGACACGACGATCATGGGCCACACCGCCGCGAGGTCGGCAGGTTTCGCGAAGACGCTCAGATCGAGGGGCGGCATGCGCTCTACTCCTTCGTCGCCGGAGGGGCGGGGTGCACTTGCATGTGCGTCGCATCGAACGGCGCGGTCGCGCCGTTCATGGCGTTCATCTGGAATGCAGACGCCTTGACCTGCGCGAGCAACCCCTCCACGGACGGCTCGATGCGCTTCGTCATCGCCGGCGAGTAGAGACCGATCCACACCATCGCGATCACGATCGGTACCAGCACGAGGACCTCGCGCGGCAGGAGGTCGCGCAGCGTGCGGTTCTCGTCACGCGTCACCGGGCCGAAGAACACGCGCTGGTACATCCACAGCATGTACACGGCGCCGAGCACCACACCCGTCGCGCCGATCGCCCCGTACACGGCGTTGTTGCGAAACGCGCCGAGCAGGATGAGGAACTCGCCGACGAACCCGTTCAGTCCAGGCAAACCGATGGACGAGAGCATCGTGATCATGAAGAACGTCGCGAACACGGGTTGCACGTGCGCGAGTCCGCCGAAGTCCAGGATCTGCCGCGTGTGCCGGCGCTCGTAGATCATCCCGATCAAGAGGAACAACGCTCCGGTGGAGAGGCCGTGATTGACCATCTGCACGATGCTCCCCGTCACGCCCTGCATGTTGAGCGCGAAGAGCCCGAGCATCACGAACCCCAAGTGGCTCACAGACGAATACGCCACGAGCTTCTTGACATCCTTCTGCATCAGCGACACGAGCGCGCCGTACACGGTGCCGATCAGCGCGAGGATCGAGATCACGGGCACGGCTTGCACGGACACACCCGGGAACAGCGGCAGGCAGAAGCGCAGGTATCCGTACGTTCCCATCTTGAGGAGCACGCCCGCCAGGATCACCGAGCCCGCCGTGGGCGCCTCGACGTGCGCGTCGGGCAGCCAGG